>DAOVGU010000111.1 GCA_030672255.1 bacterium | reverse complement strand
TGAGATATAACCTGCATCGGTAGTAACTGGCGTGCTATTTGAAAAAATGCAAAACCTCTTTGTTGATTCCCAGTTATCATAAATAGAACTATAACCAGCAATTCTATCAAACTGAACAATGATATTAACATTAGCATCTGAACCAACTTTTGCCATCTCTAAGAAATCATAGATAGCAGCAGTTTCTAAGCTATTATCTCCATCCAGGTAGACCATAAATGTCCAGTCTGCCTGGGCAGATGCTATCTGAGTAAAAACTAAAAGAAGCAGCAATGTCATAGCTGCTTCTCCCAATAAACCTCTTATACTTTTTATTACCCCCTCCTCAATTCATTTTATTCCACCTTCTTTACTAATAGTTCCCTTCCTTCTATCCTGATTACCTTGACCTTCTCCCCTTTTTTAATTAAACCTTCCAAACTTTTTCCATTCCAGTATTCACCGTGAATGTAAAGTTTGCCGGAAGGAGAAAGTATCGTCCTTGCCTCTCCAATCTCGCCAATTAAACCTTCCTTTCCGGTTGTAACTTTCCTTTTATGAGCATGGATTACAAAGAAGAGAACAAAGAGAAAGAGAAGAGCGGTAGTAAGGGTTACCCCTAAGATGAGAGGGGTTGAAACTCTTCTGATAAAGGAGAAGGGTTTTATGAGCATAAACGAGCCCAAAAGCAGAGAAACAACACCCCCCGTAGCCAGGAGACCACCAGAGGCAATCTTTACCTCCAGAATGAAGAAGGTAATCGCCAGAAAGATTAGCAATAGCCCCGCAATATTGATTGGTAGGGAATGAAAGGCAAAGAAGGCCAGGATAAGGCAAATGGCGCCAACAATTCCGGGAAAGCCAATACCCGGACTGGAGAATTCGGCAATGATTCCCCAGATGCCAAGAATAAGAAAAATATAGGCAATATTTGGATCCCCTAAGCTCTGGAGGAATTTTTCCGCCGGCTTAATCCTTAAGGGAATAATTTTGCTATCTTTGACATCTAAAATTCTCTTTTTTCCGGAAATGAGGATCTCTCTTCCCTCCAATTTCGCCAAAAGATCCTCTTCGTTTTTGGCGATAAGGTCAATCACGCCTAACTTGAGTGCCTCCTCCTCACCGATAGAAAGGCTTTTTCTTACCGCATCCTCAGCCCATTTGCTATTGCGATTATTTTTCCTGGCAATTCCCTTGATAAAACTGACGGCATCATTTACAATCTTTTTCTCCATCTCCTTGCCCATCCCTCCCATCAGACTGACCGGATGGGCGGCTCCAATATTTGTTGCCTCTGCCATCGCTAAGATAGGGGCAGAGAGGGCAATGAAGGTGCCGGCCGAGGCACACTGAGCACCAGAGGGAGCCACGTAGATAACAATCGGGATATTTGCCGACATAATCTCTTCTACAATTGCCCTGGTAGAGATGAGAAAACCTCCCGGCGTATCAAGTTTTATGATTAAAAGGGAGGCCTTTTCTCTTCGAACATACCTTATTCCTTCTTTGATTTGCCGGGAAGTAATCGGATTAATTACCCCCTTAATGGGAAGAAGATAAACAAAGGGTTCTTGTCCTGTGGACGAGATGGAGGAATTTACATAAGCAAAGGGAAGAGAGAAAAGGGTGAAAAAAATTAAGGAAGGAACAACTTTTTTAAACATGCTTTTTAAACTTTTTCACCCCTTCTTCAACAAATTTATAGTAATCCTTTCTCTTCAGAGAGGAAGTGGCCTCCTCATCCAGGATAGCAATTACCTGAGGATGAACCTGCAATATTGAGGCGGTAATTTGACTTGTCACGGGACCTTCTATCGCCTTGGCGATAATTCCCGCTTTATTTTTACCACTGGCTAAGAGAATGATCTCCTTAGAATCCATCACTGTGCCTACCCCCGTGGTAATTGCATATCTCGGAACCTCATCAATACTTTTGAAGAAACGACTATTATCCTTTACTGTCTGCTCCTCGAGGGTCTTAATCCGGGTGCGGGAGGCAAGGGAAGAGCCGGGTTCATTAAATCCGATATGGCCGTCTCTACCAATCCCTAAAATCTGCAGATCAATCCCCCCGCATTTTTCAATCTTTTCCTCATATTCAAGGCAATACTTGCCCACATTCTTTGCCAACCCATCAGGGATATGGGTATTGGCTAAATCAATATCGATCTGGGAGAATAAATTCGCATTCATAAAATAATGGTAACTCTGCGGATGATCAGGGGAAAGGCCGTAGTACTCGTCAAGATTAAAGGTTCTTACCTTCTTAAAACTTAAACCCTCCTCCCGGTGCATTCTCACCAGTTCTTTATAGAGGCCAAGAGGGGTGCTTCCCGTAGCAAGTCCTAAGACTAAATCCGGTTTCTCTAAAAGCCTTTCCTTGACGACCCTTGCCGCCTCCTCACTTATCGCTTCATAATTCTTCTTTATAATTACTTCCATTCCTTTCTCCTTTCTTATCCAGCAGAAATACCCATCGCTAATTTAATCAGGGGCATAAAGAGGGCAATGACAATGAAGCCAACAATACCACCCATGAAGACAATAAGGATTGGCTCCATCATCGAAGAAAGCCCGCTGACGGCACTATCCACCTCCTCCTCATAGGCATCGGCCACTTTCTCCAGCATCTGATCGACTGCGCCGGTCTCCTCCCCCACAGCAACCATATTGGTAAGGATAGGAGGGAAGACCTTGGCCTTAATCATTGGAGTGCTGATTCCTTCCCCTTCTCTTACCTGATCATGGACAACTGTAATACCGCGAGCAATTACCTCGTTACCAATCGTGTCACGAACAATCAATAAGGATTGTAAAATTGGAACGCCACTGGTAATGAGGGTGGCCAGTGTCCGGGAAAACCTGGCCATAATTGTCTTCATTATTACCGGACCAAAGAGAAGAATCTTTAGTTTTCCTTTATCGATGTAGTACTTGGATATCCTCCATCTATTAAGGAGTCTATAAAGAATTGCCAGAACAACAATACCGATAATGGGAATATATATTTTTTGGGTAATAAGTTTACTGAGGAAAATAAGCAACTTTGTAGGAGCCGGTAACTCTCCCGCCTGCATATCTTCAAAAATCTTGGTGAAAATGGGCACAATCCTTAACATAATGAAGGTCACGATGGCAGAAGCAACAACGACAATAACAATCGGATACATCATCGCTGACTTTATTTTGCCCTTTAATTTTGTTTCACTTTCTCCGAATTCGGCCAGTCGTCTTAAAGCGGCATCAAGAGCACCTCCTGCCTCTCCTGCCCTGACCATTGCGATGTAGACCTTGGGGAAGGTCTTGGGATATTTGGCAAGAGCCTGGGAGAAGAGGGAACCTGCTTCAACATCCTCGGCAAGATTATTAAAAAGGAGGGAGGCTGGACCCTTCTGTTGATCCCGCAGAACCCGGAGCGACCGCAGAAGTGGTAGGCCAGAGGCGATAAGAGTAGCCAATTGTCGGGTAGTGGTGGTGCGTTGCTTTGATTTAAGGCCGGGAGCACCAAAACTGAAGGAAAGGGAGAACCCTTCTGATTTTGCTGCTTTCTCCTTTGCCGGTGCTTTCCTTGCTAATCCTCCCTTCACCTCAGTAATTTCGCTGAGGAAGTAGCCCTTCCCTTTTAACATCCCGATGGCTGCCTGCAGCCCCGCGGCATTTATTGTGCCATCAAGGCTTTTGCCACTTGGATCAACACCTACGTAATGAAATGCTGGCATAGTATATTCGGACTATCTTCTTCGGCGGCACGCTTGATTTCCCCAGCGAGGAAATCTTCGCTCTCGTTCCTCCTCGCTCGTCCCTACGGGACACCGTGCCCGCTCGTCGGTAACAAGGCCGCTTACAGAAATAGTCCTCATATTAGTGTATTACATAAAGACAATGGTCGTTGCGTAGCAATCATAAGTGATTATAGGAGATGACTGGGGTTTGTGAGCGAGTTGGCGGTTATGCCGCAGGCACGATAGTGCCGAGGAATAAGAAAGCCCGAGCGAACAAACTTTAGTCATCTCTTTCCGAGCCTCCCTTATGCATAGCCGTGAACCTCTCGGGAAATCTCTTCGATTGAGGTTGTTCCCTGGTGGATCTTTTCTAAACCGTCATCAAGCAGGGTTTTCATCCCTTCCTCAATTGCCTTTTCTCTGATTTCACCCGTGGGACGCTTCTCGAGGACGAGTTTCCAGAACCCCTCTTTGGGAAGAAGAATTTCAAAGATGGCGATCTGCCCCTTATAGCCACCTTTGCAGGCAGGACATCCCTGCGGACGATAGAATGGCTTCTCTCTTTCTTCCTTTATTTGCTCTGGGGTTAGCCCCAATTCAAGCAGTTCCTCCTGGCTGGGCTGATATTTCTCGCGACATTTTGGACAGAGTAGCCTGATTAATCTCTGCGCAATCACTCCAGCGATTGAGGAGGCAAGAAGAAAGGGTTCTACCCTCATATCGATAAGTCTGGTGAGGGTAGAGGGAGCATCATTGGTATGGATGGTAGATAGCACCAGATGTCCGGTAAGGGAGGCTTGAATAGCAATCTCTGCCGTCTCCAAATCTCTTATTTCCCCTACGAGGATGATATCCGGGTCCTGGCGAAGAATGTGGCGCAGGGTGTTGGAGAAAGAAAGACCAATTTTCTCCTTAATTGGAACCTGAATAACTCCATCCAAAAGATACTCTACCGGGTCTTCGGTGGTAATAATCTTTACCCCCGGCCTATTTAATTTTCTTAAAATGCCATAAAGGGAGGTTGTTTTTCCGCAGCCGGTGGGACCTGTATCCAAAACAATTCCCTGCGGTTTTTTTATCATCTCCTCCACCTTTCCTAAATTGCTCTCTGAAAGTCCAATATTCTCCAGTTCCAGGACCGCTTTCCCCCGGTCGAGAACCCTGACCGAAAGACATTCTCCAAAGACGGTGGGGACGGTATTGACCCTCAAATCTACCTCCCTTCCTCCAATAGTTAATTCTATCCTGCCATCCTGAGGCAATCTTCTTTCCGCAATATCCATCCCGGCCATAATTTTGAATCTACAGAAAAGAGCAAAGGCTAAATCAGGAGAAGGATGGAGAAGGTCATAAAGCATGCCATCGACCCGATAGCGGACTCTAAAGTCATTCTCAAAGGGCTCCAGGTGTAAATCTGTAGCGTAATCCTTTACTGTCTGAACAAGAACAAGGTTGAAAAGACTTATTACCGGTGCCTGACTGGCAATCTCTTCAAGTGTGGTGATATTGGCTAATTCTCCTCCTGCAGCCGCAACCGTAGCGACCTCGGAAACTACCGGTGCTCCTTTATTAAACCATTTCATTAGATCTTCGACAGTGGTAGTATCCGCCCCATAATATTTCTCAATTATTCCATTGATCTCGGCGCTGTCGGCAAGAAGGATTTTAATTTTGTAACCAAGGATAAAGGAAAGGTCATCATGAGCACTGACATTTAAGGCATCACTTACCGCGATGGTCAAGGTTTTATCCTCTAACTTAAGGGGGATAGCCTGATAGGTTTTAGCCAAAGCCGCGGGAAATTTCTTGATTACCTCCGGACTGATTTGGTAATCCTTCAATTTAATTGTCTCTATCCCTGATTGAATGGAGAGAACCTTGCGCAGAATCTTCTCATCGATGAAATGGAGGTCAACGAGGGTTCTACCCAAAAATTTTCCGGTGCGCTTCTGTTCCTCAAGACCGATACGCAGTTGATCCTCGGTGATGAGGTTACGCTCGATGAGGATCTGACCGAGTAATTTTTTCTTTGTTTTTACCGGCAATGCGCTCATCGTTTCTTTGCCCCCTCGATCTGAATTCGAATCTGTTCCGGGTCATAGGCGTTCCTTAAAAGATTCTCATAGGTAATCAGGCCGGAGGAATAGAGCTCCATTAAGGATTCATCCATTGTTTTCATCCCATACTTTGCCCCGGTCTGAAGTTCCGAAAGAATTCTATAGGTCTTTTTCTCCCGGATAAGGTTCTGAATGGCCGGGGTAGCAACCATAATCTCAAAGGCAGCGATTCTCCCCTTTTCATCTGCCCTAACCAATAGCTGTTCAGAGATAACGGCAATAATGGAGACAGAAAGCATAATTCTAATCTGCTCCTGCTGGTCTATCGGAAAAACATCAACGATCCTATCAATTGTTCTGGTAGCCCCGGTGGTATGCAATGTTCCAAAGACTAAATGGCCGGTTTCTGCGGCAGTAATGGCCGCCGAGATTGTATCTAAATCCCTCATCTCTCCTACCAGGAATACATCCGGGTCCTGACGCAGCCCTCTCCTTAATGCTTCGGGAAAGGAAGGAATGTCGGCCCCTAATTCCCGCTGGCTCACAATTGACTTCTTATGCGTGTGATAATATTCAATCGGGTCCTCAATGGTAATAATATGGCAATCACGGGTACTGTTAATATAATCAATCATCGTCGCCAGAGTTGTGGTCTTGCCTGAGCCGGTTGGACCTGTGACCAGAACCAGCCCCCTTGGTCTCTGGCAAAGTTCCTTAATCTGCTGAGATAATCCCAATTCCTCAAAACTTAAAAACTTATAGGGAATAAGTCGCATCGCAATGTTGGTGTTTCCTTTCTGCCGATAGACGCTGACTCGAAACCTTGCTTTATCTCCAAAGGCGTAACCAAAGTCTGTTCCCCCTGCCTTTTCTACCTCTGCCTGCTGTTCGGAAGATGCGATAGCCTTCATATAGGTGAGAGTATCATCAGGAGTTAAGGGTTTCTCCTCAAGTTCAATTAGCTTATCGTTAAGCCGCATCGTTGGCGGTTTATCAACATGAAGGTGAATATCGGAAGCATTCTTCTCTACTATTGTCTCTAAAAGAGAATTAATATCCTCTGCCATAATATGCTCGGACTATTTCTTCGGCGGCACGCTCATCAGACCCAGCGAGTCTGACTGCACTCTCGCTCCGTCCGGCCCGCCTCACATCTCGGCGGGCGTGCCAAACAGTGCTCCTTATTCGTCGCACTGGCACCCTCGCTCATCCTTGTTTTTTTTAATGTTCTCCCCTCTGGGGAGATACAGAGGGGCGTGAGTCGGTAACAAGGCACGCCTACAGAAATAGTCCTCCCATTAGTGTTTAAACATCAAGGCAAGGAGACTTTCGTAGATGGCATTGAGCGTGCCATCGAGAAAGTGCTCCTTGTCTCACTTTCCTGTTACCGAAATTACCTCATCCACTGTAGTCAGTCCTTTCTTAATCTTTTCTACTCCATCCTCCTGCATCGTTCGCATTCCGGCTCTAATTGCTGCCTTCCTTATGGTGGAGGCGGCTGCCTTTTCCAGAGTAAGTTGTCTTAATTCCTGATTCATGATGAAAATTTCAAAGATTCCGGTACGACCATGATAGCCGGTATAGTCGCAGGCCTCACAGCCATTGGACTTAAAGATATGGGTCTCTCCATTCTCCTTTATCTTTAAGAATTCTTTGGTTTGTTCATCAGGTTCATACTCCTCCTTGCAATACGGACAGAGCGTCCGCGTGAGTCTTTGGGCCATCGCTCCCTGGAGGGAAGAAGCAACTAAAAATGGCGCAACCCCTAAATCGATAAGACGGGTGATGGACGATGGCGCATCATTGGTATGGAGGGTAGAGAAGACAAGGTGTCCGGTAAGGGCGGCGCGTAAAGCAATATCTGCGGTCTCAAAATCCCTGATTTCTCCCACCAAGACAACATCCGGGGACTGCCTTAAGAAACTGCGCAGCACCGAGGAAAAGGTAAGCTTAATCTCTGGCCTCACCTGAGTCTGATTAATCCCGGGAATTTGATATTCCACCGGTTCTTCCACCGTCATCAGCTTTTTATCGGTGGTGTTGAGGGTATTTAAGGAGGTATAGAGAGTGGTTGTTTTTCCTGAGCCGGTTGGTCCAGTAACAAGGACAATGCCTCCGGAAAACTTTAAAAGAATATCCCATTTCTTTCTATCCTCAGCAAGGAATCCCAATTGGTCCATCCCGAGCAACATCGCGGTCTTATCCAGTATTCTCATCACCAAACTTTCCCCATAAAGTCCAGGAAGGGTGGAAACACGAAGATCGATCGGTCGGCCCAAGACATTAAGCATGATTCTACCATCCTGGGGTAATCTTTTTTCCGCAAGGTTCATCTTGGCCATCAATTTAAGTCGCGCGATGACGGCGCGCTGGATATTTTTAGGAGGAGATAGAGTTTCATGCAGCACCCCATCAATTCGATATCTAATCCTGAACTTGTGCTCTAAGGGCTCCACATGAATATCACTGGCTCTCTTCTTTATACCATCGGCAATAAGTAGATTTGCTAATTGGATGATGGGGGTTCTTTTTGCCTCCTTCTCCTCCTCATCGGGAGCAATCTCCTCACTCTCTTTTAGTGTAGGGGCATAGCCCTTATCAATCTTCTCAAAGAGAGGAGCCAGATCCTCAGTCTCAATACCATAATACTTTTTTAAAGAGGAGGCTATAGTATCTTGGTTTACAATGATGAGCTGGACTTTCTTTTTAAGTTCATCCTTAAAGTAATCGATTGAGAGAAGATTTAAGGGCTCATCGGTAGCCAGCACAATTGTCTCATTCCTCCTTTCAAAGGGGATAATTCGATGCTCTTTGGCAAAGGAGGAAGGGACAGTCTTGACAACCTCAGAAGGAAGGTTCTCTTCCGTAGAGCTTCTCGGTAAGATTCCAAATTGGGAGAGAAGAGATAATCCAATATTTTCGTTTGTAAGATAGCCAAGCTCCTTGAGGACATTCTTGATTGAACGCTTATTTTCCCGTTGTTTGGCCAATGCCTCCTCAATCTGCTTCTTCGTGAGAAGCCCAATATTCTGTAAGAGTACTATCGCCTCCCTCTTTGTTGGCATTTCTCCTCTCTCTTCTATCTGATATTATACCTCAG
>DAOVGU010000157.1 GCA_030672255.1 bacterium | reverse complement strand
ACTCGTCGCACAGCGTCCGTGGCAATCCCTTACTTCATTGAAGAGAGAGATTCCTCCCCCGTATTAAATACGGGGTCGGAATGACACTTCGTGTCATCTTCATAAAATGCTTTGTTTTTTTAAGTCCTGGTAGAGTTTATCGGCAATTTCGCTAACATTCCCATCCAGAATGATTCCGGACTTTTTAACTTCGGGATGAAAGACCTTAATTACTCTGGTGGGGGAACCATCGGCGCCAAATCTCTCTTTTTTCCCTTCTAAGTCCGAAGCCTTCCATACCATTATCTTTTCTCTTTTTGCCCTTATCGTTCCCCGAAGGGAAGGTAAACGTGGTTCATTGATTTCCTTGGTTACGGTGACCAATAACGGTAGCGTAGTTTGGAGAACCTCATAGTGATCCTCCATCATCCTTTCCGCTTTTAGTTTCCCATCCTTAATCTCGAGGATTTTACTGACATAAGCGATGTGAGGGATATTAAGGACCTCTGCCAATTCCGGCCCTACCTGGCCGGTACTTCCATCCATTGCCTCCTTCCCACAGATAATGAGGTCAAACCCAACCTTTTTGATGGCTTGCCCTAAGGTATAAGAGGTAGCGAGGGTATCACTTCCAATAAAGGCATCATCATTTAAAAGGATGCTCTTGTCCATCCCTAAACTCAAAGCCTCCCGCAGGGCAGATTCTGCCTGGGCAGGTCCCATAGAGAGAACAATTGTCTCTCCTCCATATTTCTCCTTTAACCGGATTGCCTCCTCAAGGGCATAGGTATCAAAAGGATTGATAATTGCAGACACCCCTTCCCGGATCATCCGATTTGTCTCCGGATCAATCTTGATCTCGGTGGTATCCGGAACCTGCTTAATACAGACAATAATTTTCATTATATTCCTTAAATAACTGAGGGTTCTGTAGTTGCCTGATTTATCAGGCGTATCTGCTCAATAAATTGAGCAACTACAATTTTGTTAATTAAACATATTATACCGTTAATGGAATGTTCCTCCATTTTGATTTTATTTTTTTGACCTCCGCTCGGGATTCAAATTCCTCCGGTTTGGGAATTCCAAAGGTCTCCCTCTTTACATCTAAGTAGTAGAGATAATTCTCAAAAGTGACGTCCGGCGGGCAGCGGTGGTCAACATGGGGAATCCAACCACCCTCCTTGACGTAGGGCTTAATTCGCTTAATTTCTTCCCGAATAGCATCCTTTCCGCTGATTAAGGCGCGCTTATTTACCCCGCCGAGAATAACTACTTTTTCCTTATATTTCCTGCGAATAGCCACCGGGTCAGAACCTGCAGCTACCTCTACCGGGAAGATTCCGTTTAAGCCACCTTCCAGCCAGGGGTCAATCATCTCATTGATATTGCCATCACAGTCCGTATAAATAATATCGCAACCATTTTTCTTGAGGAGGTTGCTGATACGCCTATAATTTGGGGTTAGTAATTTACGCGCCATCACCGGTGAAACAATTGGACCTCCCCGAAAACACATATCCTCCCAGCCTGCTCCATAATCTATTTTTATCTCCTCTACCGCTCGCTTAATCACCGAACAGGTTAAAGAGGCCAAATGTTCCACCATCTCACAAACTAAATGGAAGTCATCATAGCAGAGGAGGGCAATATCCTCAAATCCAGCCCAATCACGTAACACACCAAAAAGGCTGCCAATACTGATTCCCACCGGTTTATCCCAATTGGGGTCATTGAATTGGGTTTTTATTTGCTCCCAGCCTTCCCGGTTTTCCGGATAGCGACTTTCTAATTTAATCTCAAGACGTGGTTTAAAAAGTTCTTCCCATTCCTTGCGCCCCTTAAGGGGAAAAGCAATATAGTGAGGAATGGTTGATTGGCCATCCTTAAAAACTTCCTTTTTTACGCCATCGGTATCGATGAAAATCCGATACTTATCAGTCTCCTCAATTACCCTTGACTCAAAACCGGGAACAAGACCCAAATTTACCGGCACCAAACTGCGAGAAGAAAAGCCAAAATATTGGTTGGCTATCGTATCGTCGCGAAGATTGATGCCTTCAGGTAATCCCTGTTGTTGCCATACTGCGGAATTCTCCTCCCAGTAGCCGAATTCCTCATCCGGAATATGGTCTACCGGTTGAAAGTGCATACAGCGAACCCATCGCTCCCGATTATTCATATATCCCGGCCCGCCTCACATCTCGGCGGGCGTGACCAAGCGCATCGCTCCTTATTCGTCGCGATGGTCACCCCTTAATCACTCCCAATGGTTTCATTCTGGCGACCTTTTTGGAGAGTCCTGCTTTATCAACGACATCCACCACGATGTCCACGTCCTTATAGGCAAAGGGCGCTTCTTCGGCAAGGGCTTTTTTATTCTTTGTTCTACTTAAGATTCCTTTTTCTTTCAATTCCTTGTCAATCATTCTTCCCTTTGCCTCCCTTACCGCCTGGTGTCTGCTCATTTCTCTGCCGGCGCCGTGACAGGTTGAACCCCAGGTTTCCTCCATCGCTTTTTCTGTGCCCACTAAAACATAGGAGGCGGTACCCATTGTTCCCGGGATAAGAACCGGTTGCCCCACATCCCGATAAGGAACCGGAATCTCCTCTCTCCCGGCGGCAAAAGCCCGTGTTGCCCCTTTGCGATGGACATAAAGCTTTCTTTTCTCCCCTTTGATCAGGTGTTCCTCAATCTTGCCAATATTATGCGCGACATCATAGACTAACTTCATCCCCAAATCTTCGGAGGAAATAGAGAGAACCTTTTCAAATGTCTCTCTTGCCCAGTGCATAATGATGTGGCGATTTGCCCAGGCGTAGTTGGCGGCGGCAGCCATTGCCGAGAAATAGGATTGACCTTCAGAAGAGGTGGTGGGTGCACAGGCAAGCTGCCGGTCGGGAATTTTAATCCCATATTTTTTTGTTGCCTCTCCTAAAATTTTCAGGTAGTCATCGCAGACCTGGTATCCCAGACCCCGGCTTCCGGTATGAATCATCACCATAACTTGACCGGGAAAAAGTCCAAAAATTCGTGCTACATTCTCATCATAGATTATCTCCACTACCTGGATTTCCATAAAGTGATTTCCCGCTCCCAAAGTGCCCAATTGATTCTGTCCTCGTTCTATTGCCCGGGAAGATAAACTGATAGGATTGGCTAATTTATAGCAGCCTTCCTCTTCCGTAAATTTTAAATCTTCCTGGCTTCCATACCCATTTTCTACCGCCCATCCTGCCCCTAAGGTTAAGACTTTCTTGACCTCCTCTCTTTTCAGATGCAGTTTTCCGGTAGAGCCGACACCGGAGGGAATATTATAAAAAAGCCCATTAAGCAAATCCTGCACTTTCCCCTTAATGTCTTCTTTCTTTAAGGTTGTTCTCAGAAGCCGGATGCCGCAATTAGAGACAATAAAATTATTAGCAATAAAATTATGGTCTTGGTGAAGCACGCTGAAGTCATAAACCCAATTATTAAAGGGGACCTGCTTGATATCTGCTATTTCATCCCATACCATTCCCGAATCACCAGCAGCAAATTCCTCCACGAATGCATTGAATTTTGGTAGGGAGAAGGCTACCCGAGCTTTAGGGGCTGTCTCAGAATAATGTTGACTATTTGGAGTCCCGGATTTAAAGTCAGTGCAAGGCGCGACGAAGGCTTTGTGCCGGTGGCACATAGCCGAGGAGTAACACCGCAATGCTTTAAAGATGGGACTCCCCCAAGGGCCAGGGTGCTTTTGGGCTGCGACTGCCTCGCTCATCGTTTGCGTAGCTCTGCTACGCAATACTCTTTGCTCCTTGTCTCGCTCCAAAATCACCTCCGGCAAATGGTTAACATTATTTTGAGACAGGCCCTTAGTTTTTCTTCTCTCGTAAATTGACCTCTCAATAAAACGCGAATTTATCCAGGGGTTTGATAACTTCTTATAAATGGCTTTCGCGCCAAGTCCTGAATTATTATGAAGTTCCCTCGCCAGGATGGAAGTTCTATCCCTCCTTGAAATTACCACCTTCTTCAATTTTAAAAATTCCAGGGACAGATTAGCGGAGAAAGAACGTTTCTTATTATATTCAAAGCCAACCTTACCGTAAAGATTCAGCAAGCTTTTAGTCCTTCCCGATAGAATCAGACGTAAGCGATAAGAAATATTTCCATCCTTGTTAGCTCCTTCCTTTCTCTGGCTGACTTTGAGGGTTTTTACGCCAAATTCTTCAAGCAATTGGCTAATCTGTTCAAGGAATAATCTTCCACTCTCAAGATATTTTTTTCTCTTATTCATAGATAGAATCGGACAATAGGCATTATAATTTCTTAAGGAATAAAACTTTGGTGTTGACAGTTCAGCGCCAAAGAATGTAGATAGGAACAACCTCTTCTGCCAAAGAGGTGCTTTTCTAATCCAGGAAGGTAAACCATAATCCTGTTTTGCTTTATTGCCACAGGGAACACCAAAAACAGCAAAAAGAATTGCGATAGCGGTTCCACCAAGGTGGCAGCATCTTTCCACAGTTTCAAATTCATAAACGGAATAAGCGGTTTTAATCTTGTGCTCCCTTTTTCTTTCTGTAAGCAAAGATTTGAATCCCAATTTTTCAATATCTTTCTCTATCTCCTGGAGATCTTCTTTTTCTCCATAGAAGTTGACCTGTCCCTTGCCCTTCTTCCGATCGAAGAAAAGTGTTCCATCACCGAAGATATAACCCATCAATTTCAGAAGAATAGGTAGTGCCAATGAATTATAGCGAAGCGGTAAAAGTTTTCGTCTTTTTAATTGATTGAGAATTTGTTGAAGCCCGTGACCACGTGGATTCCTGGATAACTTCAGGAAAAATTTTTTAATGTCCTCTTCATCAACAATAATTTCATTGGAGGTTTCTTCATAGGGAACACCTTCAAAAGGATATATTGCCACTTTATCCTTAACTTCTAAATCTTTTAATAAGACCATACCTGCAGGTGTCCAGAACGGATGGTCTTCTGTAGCAACTATTCTATGACCTCTAACAGTAGTTACACGATAAACTTTGTTTTTTGGTTTAATCTTTATAAATCTGGTAATTTCAGTAGAGGAAGGAGTGGCAACTGAGAGATTAAAGCATCTCAGAAATTGAAAGTATCTTTCAGGGTTGTCAATTTTTAGATAATACCCATATTGAGTAAGAATTTTCGTATCTCCCGCAAGGCAATTGATATCGTAGCCAATGATTCCAGGGACAATGACGCCATTTTCGGCATCAATTCCGGCAACTCCACCGATGGGGGCGCCATAGCCCCAGTGGATATCAGGCATCGCGAGGGAATAATTAACAACCCCCGGAAGACAGGCAACATTGGCCACCTGAAGAGGGGAGCGGTCGGAGCGAATCTTCTCTGCCATGCTTTCATTAGCATAGATTAACCCCGGCACCCTCATCTCCCCTTGCTTGGGAACCAGCCAGCGAAAATCATCAAGCTTTTCTAATTGAGGAATTTCCTTCTCCATATTGAAATAATTTTAACACACTCTTTCTCTTTATACAAACTTGATTGCATAAGAATTCCCCCTCTCCTATAATACCTCCCCCACCGTTTTGCTTCGTGAAACGAAGCAGTGGGGGGAGGAGATAGGTGGGGGTGTAATTTGACACAAAAAAGTGAATCTTGTAAAATTAAGCTATGAGTATAAGAATTCTTTTAGTTGATGATGAATCCCAGGCAATAGGGATGATGAGACCAAAGCTTGAATCCTGGGGTTACGAGGTGGTTACCGCCTCAGGTGGAGAGGAGGCAATAAAAAAAGTAAAATTACAGTTGCCGGATCTCCTTTTGTTGGATGTGAATATGCCGGAGAAGGACGGAGTCGAGACCTTAAAGGAAATAAGGGAATTTAACAAGGGGCTCCCGGTGGTGATGTTAGCCGACTTCGCAACCGAAAGAATATTGAGAGAGACGAAAGGACTGAAGGTAACAGGATTTGTTCCTAAAGGGTATGAGTTTCAGAGAGCAGCCGGGTTAATCCGAAAAGGTTTACGCACTTACCAGGAACAGAGGAAGGTTGCGGGAAAAGGTGAGAAGAAAAGGATTCTTATCGTTGATGATGAACCAGAGCGCTTACAATTCGCTTGGAGGCAAGCAATTATCAAATACTGGCTGCCTCTGATGGTGAGGAGGCCTTGAATAAGGTGAGGGAGGAGAGGCCAGATTTAATCATTCTTGATATTATGCTTCCCAAGATGGATGGTTTTAAGGTCTGTCGGCTTTTTAAGTTTGACCCTCAATACAAGGATATTCCGGTGATTATGCTTACCGTAAGGGCACAGAAAGAGGATAAGTTAATGGGAATGGAGACCGGAGCGGATGAATACATCACCAAGCCATTCGATACTGAAGAACTTCTTGCTAAGGTCAAAGAACACCTGGAAATGAAGAAATAAGAATTAAGTAGTGGCAAACCTTGGTTGGCATTGTAGATGTTTATGTAGAAATCGATGAAGAAAACTTTGCTTTTGGTGGTTGCATTCCTCCTTTTTTTAGCCAGTTGGATTTATGCTGAAGGCCCTTTCAGCCTTAATGAACAGCTTAAGTATCGAGCTACCTGGAACTTTATTCCTGTGGGAAAGGCATCTTTAGAGGTAAAAGGGATGAAAAATATTGATGGCAAACCCCTCTACCATTTCGTTGCCTCAACCCGATGCACCCTCTTTGTCATTTCTCTGTTCTATGAGTTAGAGAGTAAAATAGAATCCTTTGTCCAACCCGAGAGTTTCATCCCGGTCAAATATATTGGCTATATCAAAAGGGGGAAGCGCTACCGTCGGGATACTATCCTTTATGATCAGGAGAATCACCGGGCAACCTGGATCCATTTCAGATTGGGCAAAAGCCTGGAGGAGCATCATGAAAAGGAAGTGATGGAGATTCCTTTAGATGTTCAGGACCCTCTTTCCACTTTCTACTATCTGCGTACCAAGAAGTTAGAGCCGGGAGATATCCTATCTATCCCGGTTAATGCCGATAAAAAAAACTGGGACGTAAAGATTAAAGTCTTAAGAAGGGAAAAAAGACGATTTCAAGGGAAGTCCAGGAAGGTTTTAATTATTGAGCCAGAAGCATGGTTTCGGGCTGCTTTTTTTAGGAAAGGGAAGATGGTAGTCTGGCTTACCGATGACGAAAGAAAAATTCCTCTCTATATTCAGGCGAGAGTCCCTTTTGGTATTGCTACCTTATCTCTGGTGAGTAAATTAAGTGATCTAAGATGACAGCATTGCTGTCATTGCGAGGAACGATAGTGACGTGGCAATCCGATGAAGTCGTTGCGAGAGCCGATGGAATCGGCTCGTGGCAATCTCATTGAGTTTGCTTCGCTGGCGCTCGCAACATGCTTTGAGATTCTTCACTCCGTTCAGAATGACATTATAATCAATGGATTTTTTTCTTGGTCTCGATAAACGTCTTTTTTGCTACTTGAATGGCTGGGGTCCTCCGTTTTCCGACTACCTTAATTTTTTCATCACCTTTTTTGGGGAGGGAATAGTTGCCCTGGTTATCTTTATTGGCTGGTATGTTCTCTGCAGAAAGAGGGTTGTCCTCTTGGGGATAGGAAGCTTGGCAGTTTCCGGCATTATCTGTCGGATTTTGAAAGAAGTTTTTGCTCGTCCCAGGCCCTTAGCAATCCTTACCTCGGTACATACCTTCGGTTATTCATTCAAATGTAGTTCCTTTCCCTCTGGCCACGCTACCACCATCTTTGCGGCAGCCACCATTCTTAGTTTCTCCTATAAAAGACTTGCTCCCTTATTCTATCTCTTTGCCTTTACTGTTGCCTACTCCAGAATCTATCTTGGTCTTCACTGGCCATCTGACCTTATAGCAGGTGGGGCTATCGGCTATTCTGTCTCCAAACTCTTTTTGTGCAAAGTGCAAAGGGGTCAGGTCTCAACATTTAACAAAAATATCTGCAAATAATTACTTGCCATAGGGCAGCATGAATTTTTCACGATTAAGTACAAGCAAAAATTGGGTTTTGGTTCTTTTTTTAATCCTTTTTGTTGCTCTTTTACTCCTTCCCGGTCTGGGAAAAAGTTTTCTTTGGGATCGGGATGAGACCTTCTATGCAGAGACAGCCAGGGAGATGCTTGCAACTGGTAATTATGCTATTCCCTCTTTCAATGGAACGAGCTTTTTAGAGAAACCTCCATTTGCTTACTGGATGATGGTCGGCTCTTTTCGTTTATTTGGCGTAGGAGAATTTGCGGCAAGGTTTCCCTCAGTGCTCTTCGGAATAGGAACGGTACTATTGACATTTTTCCTTGGCAATACCCTATTTGACAGAAAAACCGGTATTTTCTCCTCCCTCATCCTCTCAACAAGCCTTTTCTTTCTGGTTCTCGGCAGAGCAGCAATTACAGATACCTATCTACTTTTTTTCTTTACCGGCTCCCTGCTTTTTTTCTTCCTGGGAAGAGAGAAAAGATATTGCTATCCTATCTCTTATGGCCTGATGGGGCTGGCTGTTCTTACCAAAGGGCCGATCGGATTTCTTCTTCCCGCTGTAATTATTCTTCTTTTTCTTTTTTTTAATAAAGAATTAAAACAACTAAAAATGCATTTACCTTTAGGGTTTGTTGTTTTCCTTCTCATCGTCTCCCCCTGGTATCTGGCGATAATGAAGAGCTCCGGGGGTAAATTCTTCTCTGAGTTTATTCTGCGACAACATCTTTATAGATTCATTCATCCCATGCAGTCCCATTATGGCCCTTTTTATTACTATCTTCCAGTCTTGATCTTAGGTCTTTTCCCCTGGTCGGTCTTTTTGCCAGGTGCTCTCTGGTCAAAAAGAGGAGAGTTAAAAAGTCAAAAATATGGCTTTTTGATTATCTGGATGATAGTGGTTTTCATTTTCTTCTCCCTTTCCCAGACAAAACTTCCTCATTATATCCTTCCCCTTTTTCCTCCTTCCTCTATCCTGATTGCTAAATTATGGGCAAAGGAGGAAACCACATTTTTAAAACCTTCCCTTCTTATTCTCCTTGGGATGAGTATCCTTTTGCTTTTGCTGCCCATCTCCCTATTCTGGATAAAACCTAACCTTGCCTCTAAAGCCTTGGTTATCAACTTTTTTATCTTGGTTGCCGGTAGTGGTTTTGCTGTGCTTGCCTATCCTAAGGTAAGGGGAATTTTTTCCTCTCTTGTTATTACAATGCTCTGCTTTGCTCTTTTCTTCAGTCTGAAGAGTGTGCCCGAGGTCAATAGCTTCAGAATCATTGCGCCTTTGGCAAAGTTGGTGGAGAAAAGGGCTTCTCCTTCCGATTCGGTCTTCTCCTTTCGCTACTTTGAGCCAAGCATGGTCTTCTATACCCAGCATTTTGTTAAAAGAATTGATTCTCTTTCCGAATTAGAAGAAGGTGCAAAAGGAGAAAAGAAAATCTTCTGCTTCATTAGAAAAAAGGATTATGAAACCATTAAAGATAAAGCTGACTTTGTTCTTCTGGCTAAGAAGGAAGGCCTTTCTGAGAACAAGGGGGAGATGACTTTGCTCTTATTGGGGGTCAGGTCTCAACATTTGACAAATTCCGCTATCAGACTATATACTGACTTTAGTAGGAATATGCGAGAGGATTAACTTCTATGAATTGCGCTACTTCTTCTGAAGATGATTAGATTCCACGCGCCATTGTGTCGCTGGCCGAAGGAAAGCAATGGTGGTCATCCCGTATTAAATACGGGACAACTTCAGAGAAGAAATCCGACACAATTTGCTCACAGCAACATAGATTAAATTTGATATAGTTTTCTCTCACTTTCAATTTTTCAGAAGATTAGGAAGATCTTTATGGCTAGACCTTTAAGGATAGAATATGCTGGAGCTTTTTATCATATTATTTCTCGTGGCAATGAAGAGGGAGAAATCTTTGCCAGTGATTTTGACCGGGAAAAATTTCTCAACTATCTTAAAGACCTCACTGTTCGTTATCATATTAAGATTCATGCTTACTGCCTTATGAATAACCATTACCATCTTCTTTTGGAGACTCAGAAGCCGAATCTTATCAAAATGATGCATGGCTTAAATTCCAGTTATACCGCCTACTTCAATGCAAGATACAAGAGGGCAGGCCATTTATTCCAAGGAAGATATAAGTCTATATTGATTCAAGCGGATCAACACCTCCATTCTTTATCGAGATATATTCACCTGAATCCAGTAAGGGCAAATATAAGAAAAGACCCGCAAGATTATCCTTGGTCCAGTTATCAATACTTTATTTCCGATAAAAAAGCCCCTGATTTTTTAACTACAGAATTTATTTTGTCCATCTTCAGTAGAGACAGAAAAAAATCTCACGCGCTATATGAAAAATTTGTTGAGGAGGCAATTGGAAAAGAGGCTGGTATTATCAAAGAGAATATTAAAGGGGGTTTTATTCTCGGCGATTCTGATTTTGTTGGATGGGTAAGAGATAGATTCTTAAAGAATAAGGAAAATAAAGAAATCCCGCAGATAAAACGATTGAAAGTTACGAGAACCCCTGAAGAAATAGACCAGATAGTGAACCAACATATTAATGAGAAGAAGTTGGCAAGAAAAATAGCCATTTATCTTATCCATAAATATACCGAGAGAAAACTTTCTGAAATAGGACAATATTATGGAATATCCGATGCAGGTGTGAGTCAAATTTCTCATCGATTAGAGAAGCAGAGGAAAGGGGACAAAAGATTGGACTTATTAATAACTAAGATAGAAAAAATGTCAAATGTTGAGACCTGACCCCTTCATTTCAGTGATTATTCCTGCTTATAATGAGGAGGGAAGAATTGGAAAAAGTCTGGAAAAAATTAGCTCTTACCTTTCTCATCAGAACTATTCCAATGAGATTATCGTCGTCGATGATGCAAGCGCTGACCAAACGGCAAAGATCATAGAGAATTTTGGAGAAAGGGCTATTCTCCTAAAGAATAAAGAGAGAAAAGGGAAAGGCTATAGCATCAGGCAAGGGATTCTTTCTGCTTCTGGCGATTTTATCCTTTTTTCCGATGCTGACCTCTCCACGCCCATTGAGGAGACAGAGAAACTTCTTTTTTGGTTGAAGAGGGGCTACCATCTTGCAATTGGCTCCCGGGCTTTACCAGACTCTGAGGTTCCTATCCCACAGCCATTTTTTCGCAGATTAATGGGAAGGCTCTTCCATCTTTTGGTGAAACTTCTTGTGGTGAGGGGTTTTTCGGATACCCAGTGCGGCTTTAAATGTTTTGAGAAGAAAACGGCCAATTTCCTCTTCAGCCAACAGCGACTTTCCGGTTTTTGTTTCGATGTAGAAATTCTTTATTTAGCAAAGAGGTTTAAAAAGAGGGTGAAGGAGGTTCCTGTTCGCTGGCTGAATTCCCCGGCGTCAAAGGTCAGTCCAATAAAGCACTCTTTCCTGATGTTTCTCGACCTTT
>DAOVGU010000092.1 GCA_030672255.1 bacterium | reverse complement strand
TCGCTAAACCACAGATGCGTTCACAGATAATTGGATTGCGCTTATGCGGCATTGCCGAGGAACCCTTCTGGTACTTTCCAAAAGGCTCCTCTGCCTCACCCACCTCGGTTCTCTGCAGATGACGGAGCTCGGTAGCAACCCTTTCCAGGGAAGAAGCAACAATGGCTAAAGTAGTAAGGTATTGGCTGTGGCGGTCTCGGGGGACGATCTGGGTTGAGATTTTTTCTGATTTTAAACCCAATTTTCTACAGACATAAGCCTCTATTTCCGGTTCAAGATTAGAATAGGTGCCCACCGCTCCCGAGAGTTTACCTACACCGATAGCATCTTTTGCCATTTTCATTCGTTCTATATTTCTTCTGGTCTCCTGATAAAAACTAAGAAACTTTAATCCCAGGGTGATCGGTTCGGCATGTATTCCATGGGTTCGGCCAATCATCACTGTATCCTTATAGAAAAGAGCCTTTTCCTTCAAGAGCCTGCTTAAATTTTCTAAATCCTCCAAAAGGAGAGTAGCAGCCTCCTTCATTAAAATAGATAAGGCGGTATCAACAACATCGGAAGAGGTCAGGCCAAGGTGAAGATACTTTGCGGCCGGACCAATAGATTCAGAGACATTTTCCAAGAAAGCAAGAAGGTCATGGCCGGTATCTTTTTCAATTTCCTCAATCCTCTCCTTACTGAATTTTGCTTTTCTCTTTATCTGGCTTAATGCTGTTTTTGGGATTTTACCCAATTTCCCCCAGGCTTCACAGGCCAGAATTTCGATCTCCAGCCATTTCCGATACCGATTCTCATCCTCCCAGATCTTCGACATTCTGGGAAGTGTATATCTTTTAATCATCTGTTTTCCCCTCTCTTTTCTTTTGCTTCCTTCTCTGCTCGCGCTAATTTAAGTTTTGATTCAAGAGAAGGACTTTTGTAAAGATTTAAAGCTTCTGAATAATAAGAAATGGCCTTATCAAATTTTCTTTTCTTCTCATAAATGTCTCCCAATGATATATAAGCACCAACATTTTTAGGGTCAAACTCAATTGTCCTCTCCCATTTCTCTATTCCTCCTTGATCAATATTTTTATCAACTTGCTTTTCTACCACTTTATCTTTCAGCCAGAAGATCCCCCAAAAAATAATGGGAAAGATTGCAACCAAAAGGGAAATAGGAGAGTTCAGATGTCTCATAACAAAAACAAGAGCACCTGAGAGAGTAAAGGCAAGAAAACCAAAGCGAATATTTTCAATCTCTCCACTCATCCAGAGATGAAAGAAAAAACATCCCTGAAAGCCAAAGAAGATCCCTATAATCGCTAATATCAGTCCAAAAAAATATCCTGTCCCCATCTCTCCCTAATTATACTGCATTTTTCTCAACAAAAAAAGAGCAGGGCTATCCGCTCATTCCACAAAGTCATTGCGAACGAAGTGAAGCAATCTGCTTGAGATTGCCACGCCTCCTAACGGAGGCTCGCAATGACAACTACAAACATGTTTAGGCTACAAGACACTGGTTCTCAGTAAACTACCGAATTTTTTATTCCTCCCAGACAATATCAAAATCACCAACCCATTTATGCTTTTTTCCCCATTTCCCTCCATCATCCTTCAGATTATCGCCTACGCTGTAGATAATGAAACCTTTACGCTTCTTTTTATAAATGTAATCCTTTCCCGTAAATGGATCTAAAGGAAGGGAAGGGAGAATCTCTGGGGTAAGTCTATCCAGAGAATCAGGATAATCTTTATACTTCGTCTTATAGATATGGCAGGCAAGAGCAATCTCGGCATCTCCTAAAAGAGCATCTGTCCTGGTTTCCTGATTGTAACATCGGGAGAGAGCAGGCACTAACATCTGAGTTAAAATCGCCTTCTCTTGAGGTAATTTTTGAATCTCTTTATCAAATCCTTTAAGTTCCTCCCTTACCTCCCAATATGGTCTTTTAAGCAGAGAGATTATCTTTGCCATCGTCCTTATATAATAAAGTTCCTGATTATCAAAGAAATCCTCCAAGATATTCTCAGAATTACCATAGGTCTGTTTCAGCTTTTTTACAAACTCTTTATACTCTTTGCTCACTCTATCTTTTTTACCTAACAATGGATAACCCAAAGCTTTTATCTTGTAAAATTCCTCTATAATCTCCTTATTGGATAACTTTTTTCCTTTCTTTTCTTCTATTTCCTTTAAGCTTTCCTCTGCATATTCTCTAACACGTGGGAATTCAGTCATTCCAAAAACAACCCTTTCTCCAAGAAGACTCGGATAGACCATCATATCACTTCTTTCTTCCTCTATCTCTTTAATCAGAGCCTGATATATTTCTATACCTACCTCTCCTTTCTTTGAAACCGCTTCTAATTCTCTTAAGATAATACAATCTAAGGCCATTCTCACCAACTGGTTGATAAGTAGCGGTTCACCAGATAAAGATTTAGACATTCTTAATCCAATTAAGCAAGTACTTAAAGCCCCTTCTATATTCTTATTTTCTGCCTGGAGTTTTGCTTTAGCCGCTAAAAGACGCGCACAGCCTCTCATTTGCGCTAAATGGGGAAGTAAAATAGAGTATCCTTTTTCCCAATCCTTTCTCTTTAAAAACTGGCATTTCATAGTGGAGGCTTTTTTCAGTAATTGATAAAATTTAATATAGTCAGGATTATAAAGAATTAAATTTTTTACTTTTTTCTTTTCTGCTTCCGGTACCTTATCCCAGGATATTTTACCTTCATAGGGTATATATTCTTCCATTTCCTTATACTTTTTTGCCAACGACTTTCTAACCTTAAATGCTTCTCTGTAAATTAAGGCTCCATTTTCTTCATCCGGAATCTCCTCTGGAACAAGTTCCTCAATCGTTGTCGGCTCTCCTGACTTTTTTATCTTCTGAATCTCCTTCGCTATCTCCCTTTTAACAGAAGAGTCTGCAAAAATACTGATGCAATTGAAGAGCGTATAAGAAACTATCCCAACTACAAGTAAAATACTAAAGACTACCAAACCTCTTCTATAAATTTTCCTTTTTCCCATTTTCCCCTCCAATTTAACCGACTAAAATCTGCAAAGGTTACTCCTCTTTCCATCCATGCATCTCATAGTAACGAAAGGTCATCTCGCCTGCCACATAATCCTTATACCACTTTACATGACCATCAGCAAAGAGGATATTCTGGCCTCCATTGTGTACTCTCCATCCTCTCCAAGGTGACCCATTATCAGGCCCCCCTACACAGTTTTGGCTATAGTCATCCTTATCGCAGCAATAAATATAAAATGGGGACGTACCTCCTGGCGCTGTATCTCCTGCCAAAACAAAGGCGGAAGGGTATCTAATTCTCTTTCTGTTAACCGAAGCCCGCTTACTAAAGCCAGTGGCTGCATAGGCAGCTCGTGTTCCCAAAAAATAACTATACTTCCCCCTGCACTTTTCATTAGATGGGCACTTGTAAATTCCTTTATTCTTACTATAAGGAAAAAGTTGTTGCATCCATCCATAGGTTCCATCAGTAAGGTCTGTTGCATTCCAGTCAATAGTTCCAGCAGCATAAGGATATAGACCATTGTAGTCATTGGCATACAGTTCCAAAGCAATATAAATCTGACGAAGATTGGAGATACATTTTGCTGCTCTCGCCATCTCTCGCACCTTGAAGAGAGCAGGTAATAGCAGTGCGGATAAGATAGCAATAATAGCAATAACTACCAAAAGTTCTATGAGAGTAAATGCTTTTTTACTTTTCCCAGACAATGTCATCTCCCTTTTTCAATTTAACCAAGCAATTCTTCAATTTTTAAAATATAATTTTTAAAATTTTCTGTTTTCTTTCCTTCCCTGATGTAATTCAGATAATTCAATAAGGAGCCCTCTGGATTTTTATCTAAGAAAGAAAGTAGTTTCTCAGTCTCAGGGTCTAATGTTTCTTCTTCGTAAGAGGCTACCGGCATCATTCTTTCAGAATATCTTTGTAGTTGAAGGTTAAAGATTGAAAGAAGTAAAACTACAGTTGCAACGGAGGTTGCATACTTCCAGTTCCAGAGTTTATCAATCAGAGAAACTTTCTCTTTTTCAATACCTTCAATTTTTCTTTCTATTCTTTGCCAGATTCTTTCT
>DAOVGU010000223.1 GCA_030672255.1 bacterium | reverse complement strand
CCCCGAGGATGTAGAAAAAAAGATAAGCGAAAAAACCAGGGCAATAATTCCTGTTCACTTTGCTGGGCTTCCCTGCGATATGGATGCTTTAGGTAATATTGCGCAAAAGCATAATCTAAAGATTATTGAGGATGCCTGCCACTCCTGGGGAAGCAAATGGAAAGAAAAAGGAACGGGAGCATTGGGAGATTGTGGAGTCTTCAGTTTTCAGATGAGCAAAAATATCACCGCAGGGGAGGGAGGAATCATCTTAACCGATAATGAAGATATCGCAGATGTAGCCAGAAGTTATACCAACTGCGGAAGGGGAAAGGATAAACCCTGGTATGAGCACTATCTTTTAGGAGGAAATTATCGCATGACCGAATTTCAGGCCGCCCTTCTTCTAACTCAACTGACAAGACTGACCGAGCAGACAGAAAAAAGGGAAGAAAATGGTATCTATCTTGATGAAAGATTAAAGGAGATGCCGGGCATAAGAATAATAAAAAGGGATAGCCGTGTAACCAGACGCTCTTATCATTTGTATATCTTCCGTTATATCGAAGAGGAGTTTGGAAATCTACCAAGGGAGAAATTTATTGAGGCATTGAATGCAGAGGGGATTCCTGTATCCTCCGGCTATCCCCATCCACTTTACAAAAATCCTTTATTCTTAAGGAAGGGAAAGGGTGCAAAATATTGTCCGGTTTCCTGTCCTTTTTATGGAAGGGAAATAGATTATGCCAGGGTAAACTGTCAAAATTCAGAAAAGATTTGCCGCGAGGCTCTCTGGCTGAGGCATCCTGTACTTTTAGCCGAGAAGAAGGATATGGATGATATCGTGAAAGGAATTGAAAAGGTCAGGGAAAATCTAAAGGAACTTCTATGAAGGCCGGGGTAGCAAAGGTCAATATAAACTCCACCTGCAGGGATTGATCTTGCCGGATATGGAGCAAGGGAGAGATAGGGTATATCCCTACTAAGGAAGCATTCAGCCAGGGAGGATATGAGGTGACTGATGCACCTCTAAATGGTATGGAATTTCATTTTTAAACCCAAAGACAGAAGAGATTTTGATAAAGGAAGTACTGGAATTAATAGGGGAGTTCGGAGCTATTTCTTAGGCGGCACGCTCGCAGAGATGCTCGCTATGGACGCCTCCTCTGACTGGGCATTCATACGGCGTCTAATGCCGCTACAGAAATACTCCTCACTCTTGCAAGAAACATAAAAGAAAAGTAGAATGAAGAAGATTTTAATTACGGCTGGTCCGACAAGGGAAAGGATTGATCCAATAAGGTTTATCACTAACCCTTCCACAGGAAGGATAGGTTATCTTCTAACTGAACTGGCAAAGAAAAAGGGATTTGATGTAACTCTTATCTCAGGGCCTACATTTCTTAAACCACCAAAAGGAATAAAGGTAATCTGTATTGAGTCGGCAAAGGAATTAAAAAAAGTCATCCTCAGGTACATCAGTCAGGTTGATTGTCTGATTATGACTGCTGCTGTGGGAGATTATCGTCCGCTAAGAATTGAGCAAAGCAAAATCAAACGCAAAAAGGAACTTATCCTTTCTCTTATTCGCAATCCCGACATTCTCAAAGAGGCAGGTAAGAAAAAGAGAAAAAATCAAATTTTTGTTGGCTTTGCTCTGGAGACAGAAAATTTTGTCAAGAATGGTTTGAAAAAGATAAAAGAGAAAAATCTTGATTTTTTGCTCGTTAATAATCCCGGCTTCTTTGGCGAAGCAAAGGGAAAGAAAGTAGTTAAGCTTATTGATAGAAAGGGAGAGATAGTGGACCTTTCTTTACTTTCCAAAAGAAAAATTGCCAAAAGAATATTAAATGAAATTGACAATTGGCTTTGTAAGTAGTTATCTTCCAAGGAAATGTGGCATTGCCACCTTCACTGGTAATTTAGTGAAAAACTTGGAAAAAATAGACGCAAAAATAGATTGTAAAGTAGTCGCCATTGAGGATAAAAAGTATAGATATAATAGAAAGGTAAAATTTCGCATTAATCAAAAGCACAAAGAAAATTTTTTGCAGGGAGCTAACTGGCTTAACAATTCTGGGGCAGACCTGGTCAATATTCAGCACCAGTTCCTTCTCTACGGAGAAGAAGGGGAGTTTACGCCCATTTTCTTAAAGCAAATAAAACTACCTATTATTACCACAATTCATACCCTGCCAACTCAACCTACTAAAAGAGAAAAGGAAGCGATCAAAACTATCCTCAGTAAAAGCAGAAAAGTTACCGTGATGATTAATTATGCTAAAGACATTTTAAAGAAGATTTATCAAGCACCGGAAGGAAAGGTTGTGGTTATTCCCCATCCTGTTCCGAAAATAGAGAAAATTGACCGAGAAAGGGCAAAATCAAGGTTAGGTCTGAAAGGAAATGTTATCTCTACCTTCGGTCTTATCCGCAGGGATAAAGGGATTGAGTATGCAATTGAAGCCCTCCCTGAAATTCTTAGGCAAAACCCAAAGACCTTCTACCTGATTATTGGCAAAACCCATCCCAGCCATCAAGCAGCAGAGGGGGAGAAGTACCGAGGGGAATTGACAGAGAAAGCAAAGAAATTAGGGGTAAGAAAAAATGTTAAATTTATCAATCGATTCCTTCCTTTGAAAGAATTAGCCAGCTGGCTTTGCGCTACCGATATTTTCCTTACCCCTTACTTAGGAAGAGAGCAGGTTTCCAGTGGTGCGCTTATCTATGGCCTCTCGCTTGGCAAGGTTTGTATTTCTACCCCTTTCACCTATGCCAAGGAGACCCTCTCTGGCCGGGGAATTCTGGTAGGGTTTTGCCAGAGCAGGAGCATCGCTAAGGCGGTAAATGATATTTTGAAGAATAAAAATTTACGGAAGAGAATAGAGAAAAATGCCTACCAATATGGCCGGAATCTTCTCTGGCCAAATGTGGCGAAGGATTATTTGAAATTGTTCGTCGAAAATAGGGACGGGTTCAATAACTTATTGAACCCGTCCCCACAAGGTTAATCGAAGGAGGGCGATATGAACATAGCAGTGGGAATCAGCACAAAGAATTGCGCAAAGACGATTGGAAATGTAGTTAGAGTGGTTGATGAAGGATTAAGGGAATATTTTCCTGATAAGGAAGGTTTAATTATTGTCTCCGATGGATTCTCAACAGATAAAACCAGGGATATTGCCGAAAGAATCAAGACAGAAAGTGAAAAGATAGTAAAAGAGCAGGAAGGTTCATTGGGTAAAGGAAATGGAGTAAGAACTATCCTTTCATTAAGTAAAGAAAAGGAAGTTAAAGCTATAGCCTTAGTGGATGGGGATCTTACCAGCATTAAGCCAGAGTGGATTAAGAGATTGCTTCTTCCTGTCTTAGAAGGAAATGACCTTGTTGTTCCCTTTTACCTGAGAGACAGGTATGATGGGGTGATTACTAACCAGATTGCCTTTCCTTTGACCAAAACCCTTTACGGAGTGAATATCAGGCAGCCAATTGGAGGGGAATATGGACTTTCCTCCCACTATAGCGAAATCGCACTTTCCCATAAACTTTTCCCGGCAAAATTTGGCATCGACATCTTTTTAACCACAGTTGCCTGCTGCGAGGGAATGAAGATCGTGGAATCTGTATTAGGAATAAAGGAGCATGAGTCGACTAAAGAGTATAAGGATCCGGAAAAACTCCTCGTTCCAATGTTCTATCAGGTTGTCGGCACAATCTTTAAGTTGATTGGCTACTATAAGGAACATATTAAAAAGGTAAGAGGAATGAGGGAAATCGAAAGGATTGGAGAGATTCCTTCTTTAGCTCCGGCTCGCATCCCGGTGGATAAAGAGGCGCTTTTAACCAAATTCAAGGCAAAATATCAGGAGTTCATTCAAGGAAAGAAAGAAGCAGAATTTTTAGGAGAGTTACTACCTTCCTTTAATGAAATTGACAAGGAAAACATAGAGAATTTTTCCTTGCCTCTTGAACTTTGGGTACAAGCAGTATATTTCTCCATCAATGCTTTCCTTAAAGGAGAGGAAGTGATGGATATTCTGCGTGCCCTCTGGCAGGGCAGGTTTATTGCTCTGGTAAAAGAGACCGAAAAAATGAATAATCAAGAGGCGGAGGATTATATTCAGAAACAGGTAGATGTATTTGCAAAATATAAGTGCTTATCAAAATGAAAACAATAATTCTGGCCGGAGGGTATGGCACCAGACT
>DAOVGU010000082.1 GCA_030672255.1 bacterium | reverse complement strand
GATTTTGCTCATACAGAAACAAAGAAGTTTACAGAGAATATGGAAAAGATTATATCCTTAACCAAAGAAGAACTTTACAAGAATGTTCCTCCATCAGTACTGATTTCTACTATCCTTCCTATAAAAGCCGCACCATTTGTTTTTACAGAAAGGTCGGCCAGAAGAATAATAGAAGAGATAAATCCAGCCATCCGGAATCTTTCAGATAAATTAGATCTTCCTTTGTTAGATAATTTTAAACTATTCAAAAACCATCCTGAGTGGCTAGCCGATGGTGTACATCCCAATGAGCAAGGTTATCAGGCTATGGCTGATAATTGGTTTGCTTTGCTTACTCAGTTTATATCCAAAAAATCAATTTCTTCGGAGAAAACTGGTTTTATCTACCATAAGTCTTATCTTGAACATGATACAGGTAAAAATCATCCTGAAAAAGCAGAGAGGCTCAAAGCTATAATCAAGCATCTAAAGGAAAAGGGACTTCTTTCTCAAGTTATTCATATTCAACCAAAACCTGCTCCTCTAAAGTGGATTACTACTATTCATACCCAAAAATATGTTAAGGAGGTTAAACAAAGCTGTCAGGATGGCAAGGGATATCTACATTCTTCGGATACGGTTATCTGTAGCCATTCCTACGAAGTCGCCCGCTTAGCCGTAGGTGGGGTATTAAAGGCAATTGATGCCGTAATGGATGGTAAAGTTCGAAATGCATTTTGTGCTATCCGTCCTCCTGGCCACCACGCATTAAAAGACAAGGCCATGGGATTCTGTCTATTCAATAATGTTGCCATTGGCGCCAGGTATATCCAAAAGAAGTATGGACTTTCAAAAGTGCTTATTGTGGATTGGGATGTTCATCATGGAAATGGAACCCAAGCTGCTTTCTATAATGATCCAACTGTTCTTTACTTTGGTGTTCATCAATACTCATTTTATCCTGGTTCAGGAAGTGAAGAGGAAAAAGGAACTGGAAAAGGTTCCGGTTATAATATTAATGTCCCCCTTCTGGCCGGCTCTGGAGATAAAGAGTACATTAAAATCTTTAAAGAGAAATTAAAACCTAAGGCACTTGAGTTTAACCCGGATTTTATCATTGTCTCGGCCGGATTTGACGCTTATAAAGATGATCCGCTGGGAGGAATGAAGGTTACCGCTAAAGGTTTTGCGGAATTGACCAGAGATGTCAAAGAAATAGCAGAAAAATGTTGTAATGGTCGACTTGTCTCTGTCCTTGAAGGAGGTTATAACCTTGATGGTTTAGCTAAGTCAGTAGAGACGCATATTTCGGTTCTTCAGGAGTAAGAGTAAAAATGTTATTTCACACCTGGCATTTTTTAATTTTTTTCTTAATTGTCTATTTAATTTACCTTCCCTTAAGAAAAACGAAATTTTGGCTTCACTGGCTTCTGGTGGCCAGTTATTTCTTCTATGGATGGTGGAACCCCCTCTATCTTCTTCTTATTGTTTATTCAACTGCGCTTGATTATTTCGTGGTATTGTGGATGGAGAGAAGCCCGAAGAAAAAATTCTGGCTTACGATAAGTATTACCAATAATCTTTTGCTTTTGGGTTTCTTTAAGTATGGTGATTTTGTCACTACGAATTTAAATATACTCCTTTTCCGATTAGGTGTGCCATTTACCATCCCTGCTCCGGGAGTATTGCTTCCGGTTGGAATTTCTTTTTATACTTTCCAATCAATGAGTTACACGATAGACTTTTACCGGGGCAATATCAAAAGAGAACCGAGCTTTATCCGCTTTGCTACTTTTGTCTCCCTATTTTCTCAACTTGTTGCCGGCCCAATTGAGAGAGCAAGGAATCTACTTCCTCAACTTACTGGAAGGCCTAAAATTTTCAAAGAAAATATCACTGATGGACTTTCCCTATTCTTTGTAGGATTATTTAAGAAAGTTGCTCTTGCCGACTATCTTGCCCTCTATGTTGATAAGGTTTATGCGGCACCCGCTCTTTTTGATGGCCTCTCTTTGATATTAGCTACCTTTGCCTTTGGCTGGCAGATATACTTTGATTTCAGTGGCTATACAGATATGGCAAGGGGAACAGCAAGGATGCTGGGATTTAATCTAATGCTTAACTTCAATAATCCTTATTTAGCAGACAGTTTAGGGGATTTCTGGAAGAGGTGGCATATCAGCCTTTCCACCTGGTTTAAGGACTACGTATACATTCCTTTAGGAGGGAATCGGAGAGGTAAATTTAATACCTACAAAAATATGTTTCTGACAATGGTAATTTCAGGTCTTTGGCATGGTGCCGCCTGGACATTTGTTATCTGGGGGTTCTTGCATGCTGTTGGAAGGTTTCTCACCAGAGAACTGGAAAGAACAGAATTCTATGTTGAAAGGGTTCCTAAACTCGTAAAGCAACTGTTCACCTTTACCTTTGTTACCTTCACCTGGATATTCTTCCGGGCAGAGAGCTTAGGTGATGCTACTCTGATCATAAAAAGGGTATTTACTACGGGTCTTAAAGATCCAAATCTACCCCTCCTCATGCTAGTTTTGATCTTCTCTATTTGGCTCTATCAGTTTCTTTATGAATCAAGGGTGAAAAGTTTTCTTAAATTGGTTCCTGTAAGAGTAGGAGTTATACTCTTTATTCTTCTTTATTTAATAATGTTTACCACTTCAGGCGATGAAGCATTCATTTATTTTCAGTTCTAATTCAATAAAATTATCCTGGAAAAACTGGGTAATTGTAGCGGCCCTTCTTTCGGTAATATTTTGTTTTATTCCCAGATTATGGTCAATATTAGAAAAATTTGACACACCACGTGATTATCGTTTGCCTTATATCCTCAGTAATGATTATTGGTTGTTTAACCGATGGTGCAAAAGGGCCTCCGTGCAATACCCGATTTTTATCATGGGAGATTCGGTTATCTGGGGACAATATGTGAAAAGAGAGGATACACTCTCGCATTACTTGAATGAACTGGCAGGTAAAGGTATATCTGCCAATATGGGAGTGGATGGTATCCATCCCGCGGCAATGGCGGGTCTTGTAAAATATTATGGTAAACCCATCTCAAATAAAGGCGTTATCCTCCATCTCAATCCTTTGTGGATGAGCTCAAAAAAACACGATTTACGAGGTGAGGAAGAATTTCGCTTTAATCATCCAAGATTAGTCCCTCTCCTTTTTCCTCGCCTTGCCTGTTACAGACCTTCCCTTACTGAGAGAATAGGTATTTTAGCTGAAAGAAGTACTCCTTTCTTTAGCTGGATAAATCATATAAAGATGAATTACTTTGACAATATGGCTATTCAGAACTGGACAATACAAAATCCCTATAAAAATCCTTTAAAAGCTATTACCCTAAAAACTCCTATTCCAGAAAACAAACCTAAAAGTAAACCTATAACCTGGTTTGAAAGGGGGATGAGAAGACAAGACTTTCCCTGGGTTAAGATAGAAGAATCGTTCCAATGGAGTTCTTTTAAGAAGATGATAAAAATATTGAATTCAAGGAATAACAAGGTATTTGTTCTTCTTGGTCCATTTAACCCTTATATCTTGACAGAAGAAAGTCTCAATCGTTATAATATTATGAGAAGTAGGATGGAAAGATGGTTTAGGGAAAATGCAATAAGTTATTATTCAGTCCCAGATTTACCCAGCAAATATTATGCTGATGCCAGCCACACATTGAAAGAAGGGTATTCTAAAATTGCTGAAGAACTGCTTAAAAATGAATCTTTTCAAAAATGGCTGGAAAGTTTAAAGGAAGAAAGCAAAAATGAGAGGTAAAAAATCCTCTAATTTTATTCTTTTCCTGTGCTTCTCAGCTTTGTTTATTTCGGCACCTGCTTTTGCCACACCACAAGCAGGAGAGAAGACTAATTATCCTGTCCACTTTATCTCGGTAGCTCCCGAGATAGATGGGCGACTCGATGAGCCGGTCTGGCAATCGCTGCCCGAGGCAACAGGGTTCTATGTTCTGGGAGGGGAGGTGGCGAAAGCGAAACAGACCTTCTTCAGAATGGGCTGGGATAAGGATAATCTCTATATCGGGATAAAGTGTGAAGAGCCTGATATTGCTGAAGTCATAGAAGATAGTGTAGAGATATTTCTTGCTTCGGCCCTCGCAAAGTATTCTAAATTTATGGTGAATACCATGGGCAGCCGTTTGTCTTATCAGTTCGTAAGGGTTCTTACGCGCGGGCCAAAAATACCTTTAAGCAACTGGGAGGGGGATATTTACAAAGGAGAAGACTACTGGTCAGTAGAGATAAGGATTCCCTTTGCAATACTGGGTTTTGATAGGGGTCTTCAGGATGGAGAAATCTGGAAGGGAAATATCACCAGAAATATAACTGTCTTCACCTCGGGTGGGAATAGATCTACCACCTGGGCTCCCCTTAAAAGAAGCTTTCATGAGCTTCATAACTTTGCCTCTTTCCTCTTTAAACAAAAAGAGTTGCCCGTGAAAGAAGTAAAGAAAAAAAGGGTTGCTCCTCCTGTGATATGGAAAGAGGTATCTCCTCCCGTCTTCTCAAGATATCCAGGTGGCACTTTTGCTAAGGGCAAGCTTACCTCTGCAAGCGGGCCCCATGCAGCCCCACGGCTCTCTTCTTGTGGGAAGAAGGTTCTCTTTAACTCCACAAGAGGAGGCAGAATTGGTGTCTGGCTTGTAGACTCCAAAGGAGAGAAGGAGAAGAGAATCTGTGACGGAGACCAAGGACAGTGGTCTCCAGACGGGAAAAGAATCATCTTCAGGCGAGAGGGAAGGATAGTGGAAAGGATTCTTGCATCCGGAGAGGAAAGGGTTATGAGTCCATCTGACTGGAGAGATTGCTCATTTCCAAGCTATTCTCCGGATGGGAAGAAAATATTATTTGTAGCAGACATGGAAGGTGAGAAAGGAATCTTTGTTATGGAACTCGGCGAGAAGCCAAGTCGTCTTCTCAAACTCCTTCAAAGAGATGTCCAGTGTGCCCCCAGATGGTCTCCGAACGGGAAGAGGATTGCCTTTCAGGATAGAGGGAGTATCGATGTGGTGGATATAGATGGAGTCAACCGACGCCGATTGACAACTGCAGGAGGGATTCAATCTTCCCCCGTCTGGTCTTTGTATGGCAGGGGGGTTGCTTACTGCCAAGCTTCAGATCCCAATGGTCTATGGGATCTCTACATCATTGGGGTTGATGATGGACGAGCGCCCCGACTGAGGATGAGAAATCTGGATCTAGGCCCTGACTGGCAAGTGGAATATTTTGGGGAGCAATTACCTCTTCAAATGGGTTCTCATCTGCATCTATGGGAGGTAAAAACCCATATTGATAATGAATCCATCAAGAAAAGAACGGGCTGGAAGACTCTCTCTCCTGATAAGGCAGGTTCAATCCTTAATATAAAGAAAAGAAGTATTGCAGTTGAGAATGATTGGTTGATCTTTTTCCTCTCAAGGAAAAGGGTGTTCATCTTCTTTAAGGGAGAGCAAAAGAGAATAGAATTCATTCCCTTTGATAGGAAAGGCAAAAAGGCTCGCAGGATACAATCACTCCGCATCCTGAAGAATGGTAGTGAAGAGGTAGTTATAGAAGTCAGCTATTTTAGCGGTCCAAAGCTCGCCTATCGGATCCCGCGAACAAGGCCTTTTATTGAGGTCACACCTTTGGAGGATGCAGGAAAAGTTTATCTCAGGGCCGATATGTATTTCCTCCTTTTGCCCGATAGGTTTGCAAATGACCTCATCTTTGCTCCCGCAAAGTATTTTCCTTCAAGGTTTCCCCTTCCCTCAACTGACCTCTTGATAGGACTTCTTGGTCAGGGAAATAGTCTCATGATGATAATTGCTCCTTCAAATAAACAAAGGGCAGAGCTCATTAAAAAGCAAGATATATTTACCGGCACAGAAATCTCGTTTGAGCAGAAGAGCTTCTTTGTGAGTATCTTAAGCGGTGAGGGTATCTGGCACCAGGAACAATCAGGAGAAGATTCCCTCATCTTCTCGCCAAAGACACCCTTCCCTGGCATCTACAGACTCGCTCTCTATAGCAGCCGAAGGTATTGTACAAGGATATTCTCTGGTGGAACAAAAGTTTCCATAGATGAGGAGTTGGGGAAACCGGAGCTTGCTCTCGTCTACCTTTATGGCCGGACAAGGTTGACCCCGATTAATATCCTTACACCAATCGACATTATAAAGGAGATATGGGAGAAACCCCTCGGGGAAATGCTGGAGACAGAGGGGCTAACAACCTATCACATCCCTGGGAAGGGACCTGATCCCGGACCGCGCAAGACACGTCCCAAAGCCACATCCTACGTATTGGGAGTTCCCGAGAATCTCACCAAGCACCGGCCGCTCAAGGACTGGACCGAACACCCCCATATCTCTCTTCTCATTGAGTCGTTAAGAAACATGTTCAAACATCCGCATGGGAAGAAGTATACCGGTTACCTCTGCGGTGTTATAGAGAAATTTATAGAAAAGATGGATAGGAGACTTGATGAATATAGGAATTTTACAGGACAGATTGATTCCTTATCAAAGGATATTGAGAGAAGAAGTGCTAAGAGTGGAGGATTTCTTGAGGAGATGGAAAGGATTAAGAAGGAACTGAATGACCTTGAGGAGAGAGGGCTTAACTTAAAACCAAAAAAGGAGATAACTGAGCATTGCGAGAGGATAAGAGCGAAAAGAGCAAACCATCTTTCCTTCAACGTCCTTTTCGATGCTATTGCTGAACGCAGAGAACTCCTCAGAGAATATAAAAGACTGGTAATGAACTTAAGAGATAGCGCTGGAATGGCCATAGCAAGAGAGCCGGCAATCAGAAAACCGGCAGAAGAGATAAGGAATCTTACCCAGGTTATAGGAAGAAGAGACTTCGTAGAAAAGAAGAAAATGCTGGTAATAATTCCAAACTGGCCTGGCGATCAGGGGCGGAGGTCACATGTGGTAACACTGTTATTAGAATAAGGAGGACAGTTTTCATGGTATGGCTAAAGAGATCATTTCTCTTCTTGGTTATTTTAGGGGTTTTCTTGGTTACGGCTGAGGGAGGAGTCCATCAGCGCACAGGAATCTGGGATACCAAAAGCATCCTTGGCGAGGAGATAGACATTGGCGGGAGAGAAAACTGGGAGATTATTCCACCTCCTACTACCAATTATTCTTTCAAGGGGGATGTGGCTCTGGAGAATGGGCGGATTCTACTCCTTTTCTCTTCAGAGAAGGGAGACATTCTTCTCTATTCAAAAGAAGCAAAGGAGGAAAAGCCGGTAAAGATTGTTCCTATAGATTTAAAAGGGGAAAGAGCCTCAAGCATTCGCTCTGCCAAGATATTGAAGAATAATGAAGATGAGGCAACATTAGAGGTCATCTTCCTCACCAAGTCCAATCGGATGATGCGGCAGGCATTTTCACTGGGCAGGGAGAAACGCTTTCTGGAAATCAGGCCCCTGGAGAATGCGGGAGCGGTTCAGGTTCGTACCCCAATCCGCTTTACCATAATTCCTGCTTACACGGAGTACAAGGATGCCGGGGTCGGTTATCAGCAGGCTTGCCAGGATGTAGTGTTTAATCCAAGAGACTATTCTGCCTCCCGGCTTCTCCTTCCAGTGGAGAATATCATTCTGAATCTTATAGATGGGGAGGAGAGGATAGTGACAATCACATGGCCCTTTGGTGAACAGACCGTAAGCGCCCTTCTCAGCGGTAAAGGAAAAAGACGCTTTATTGATGTTATCCAAGTCACTTTTGATAAAAAAAGCGTATATATTGGAATATTAGAGGCACCCGGAATCTGGCATGAGGTGAAACTGGATGAGATCCCTTACCTTAAGGATGTAGCAATTGATTGGAAGAGACCCTTCCCGGCAGGCTGGAAAACCAACTTTTGCAGGAAGAAGAGAAACCTCTCTATAGATTTTAAAAAAGAAAGATACACTCGATGGAAGCCAGAGGAAGGTTTTATCGTCTGGCCCTGCTGGTTCGATGGTGAAAAGGCATTCTTACATTTGAACAGAAAGGTACTTAGGTATAAAGGTAGAGATATTGCCCTTGATAATATCGCACTGATCTATCCCCTGGGAAGAGAAAAAAACATACCTCAAGAGGTGGACACGCCGGGCGACATCCTCCGGCAAACCCTGGGGGACACCCGTTATAAACAAATGCTAGATCTGGGAAAGAGGCTATCATATGCAGTAGGGCGATGGCCAGGGGAGAGGCCAGCTATACTTGGTGCCTGTGCTGCAAATGGTGCTCTCCTTCGTCTCTTCAAAAAAGGACTGGCAACAGAACAGGCATTTCTTGTTGATCTCTTGGTGAATGGCGTATTGAGAACCGTCGACCATACACTGAGACAGCTTGAAGGATTCAAGCTCTCAACCCAGAAGATAATGGAATTTATTAGCACCACAAAGAAAGAAAATCCCAGGCTCGTCCCCTTTCTTGGGAAAATGGAAAAGATTCTCAGAGAGATGGAGCAGGAGTTAGAAGGCCGCTTCTATACTCCCTGGTTTAAGAGGATTGGTAAAGATGCCCTATGGAAAGAGTTCCGGCCAGCGGTGATGGAATACACCATTGAGGTAGGAGAGAGAATAAAAAAACTTGCCCGTGAAGGAAACCCAGAAGAATTAGTAGAGGTACGCGTCCTTAGACCTCAGCTTGGTTACTGGATGACCGAAAATGCAACAGCGGTATACCGGCGGCATCTCAGATATCTCCAGCAGGAAGCAATCATTGTTGCCGCAGAATCGGAAAAACCTGAGGTTATGAAGGCAGCGGAGAAGATCAGAAGACTTGCCCGGGAGGCACGTAGAAACCCTGGTTGGGGTTTCTAAGGATATAATTCCTAAAGGATTATAATATATGGAAGCAATAAATGAACTATATTAAGAAATTGCTCGGTCTCATCTGTGTGGTTCTACCTTTACTTTTCCTTCAAGGTAGTAGTGATAATCTGCCAAAAGAGATAAAGACTGAATCTGGAGTGGAGATAATTTTGGTTCCAGGTGGCTGGTTTACAATCGGAGATAAGCAGGGTGGAATGGATGAAAAACCTCATCGGGTCTACGTAGACTCTTTTTACATTGATAAATACCCCGTAACGCAGGAAGAGTATGAAAAGGTTATGGGAGAGAACCCCTCCAAGCGGAAAGGAAGAAAGAATCCAGTAGAGCAGGTACGCTGGTCCGATGCTGTAAGATATTGTAATGCCCGTTCTCGCTCAGAAGGGCTTCAACCTTGCTACGATTTAGAAACCTGGGAATGTAACTTTGATGCAAATGGATACAGACTACCCACTGAGGCAGAGTGGGAATATGCATGCCGGGCAGGGACAAAAACAAGGTATTCATTTGGGGATGATCCAAGAAAGTTAAAACATTATGGTTGGTTTAAAAAAAACTCCAGCGGAAGACCTCATTCAGTAGGTCAAAAATTTCCCAATCCCTGGGGATTATGCGATATGCATGGTAATATCTGGGAATGGTGTGATGACTTTTATAAAGCGGACTACTATCAAGAAAGTCCTGAGAAAAACCCGAAAGGACCAAAGACGGGAGACACTAAGGTTTTGCGTGGTGGTTGCTGGGATACAAGTCCCAATAGTTGTCGCTCATCTTTTCGTTATCATGAAAACCCTGCCTATACAGATATCTGTTTTGGGTATGATATCTATGGCTTCCGCTGTGTAAGGTAAGGGTTCCTCCTTTTCATCCTCTCACCTTTTGTGATAGAATTATTAGTGAAAACCATAAAGAAATGAGAAAAGGCTATCTCTTAGGGCTTGATTTTGGAACCGATAGTGTTAGGGCTTTAATTGTTGACCCGGCCAATGGGCAAGCCATTGGAAGTGGAGTTGAATATTATCCGCGGTGGAAAGATGGCCTTTACTGTGATCCCAAAATAGACCAGTTCAGACAGCATCCTTCCGATTACATCGAGGCAATGATCAAGGTTGTGAAGAGCATTTTAAGGGATGTCTCTAAAAAGAAAGGGATAAATATTGGCAGTAAGATAATTGGCATCGGGATTGATACCACCGGAAGCACCGTAGCAGCAGTCGATGAGAAAGGTACCCCTTTAGCCCTAAAGCCGGAATTCAAAGAAAATCCTAATGGGATGTTTATCATCTGGAAGGACCACACGGCCAAGGAAGAGGCATCTTTAATAAATGAAAAGGCTAAATCCTGGAAAATAGATTACACTCGCTATAGTGGTGGGGTTTACTCCTCAGAGTGGTTCTTCTCGAAAATACTGTATACATTAAAGATAGATAAAAATGTGAGAAAATCTGCCTATAGCTGGGTAGAACATTGTGACTGGATAACAAACCTTTTGGTTGGCAATACCAATCCAGAAGGTATGGCCCACAGCAGATGTGCCGCGGGACACAAAGCGATGTGGAGTGAGGATTGGAATGGGCTACCATCGCAGGAATTCCTGGACAGTGTAAATCCTCTTTTAAAGGGTCTTCGAGGTCATCTCTATCAGCACACCTATACCTCGGATAGGAAAGTGGGAAATTTAAGTAAAGAGTGGGCGCGTAAATTGGGGCTTTCCAACTCGGCTTCGGTAGCTGTTGGCGCCTTCGATGCCCATATGGGAGCGGTGGGAGCCGGGATCAAACCTAAGGTGCTTTGTAAAATCATTGGCACTTCCAGTTGTGATATGGTGATCGCTCCGAACTATATAATAGGAAGGAGGACATTGAAAGGTATTTGCGGTCAGGTGGATGGCTCCATTGTGCCGGGCTACATTGGTCTGGAGGCAGGGCAGTCCTCGGTAGGCGATGACTTTGCCTGGCTCAGAGATCTTGTTATCTGGAGTTTTGTAAATATCCTGCCAAAAACCTCTTTTGGTAAAAATATATCTTCTTTGCAGCTAAAGAGACTGAAAGAGGAATTGAAAGATACCATTTATCAGGTTCTTACCAAAGAAGGGAAAAATATTAAACCGGCTGAATCGGGTCTTTTAGCGATTGATTGGTTTAATGGCAGAAGAACACCTTATGCCGACCAATCTCTGCGCGGTGCCCTTGTCGGGATGAATCTGGGCTCTTTGCCCCCGGCGATTTATAAGAGTATTATTGAGTCCACCGCTTTTGGGGCAAAAAGAATTGTCCAGCAATTTAAGAAGGAAGGAATTTCTCTTAAATCGGTCATTGCCTGCGGGGGACTTTCTAATGTAGATTATGTGATGCAGATTACTTCCGATATCTTGGGATTACCGATAAATGTTAGCTCTTCCGAGCAGACCTGCGCTTTAGGGGCGGCAATCTTTGCGGCCGTTGCCTCCGGATACTATAAAAATGTAGAGGAGGCGCAAAAGAGGATCTGCCCCGGATTCAGTAAAACCTATCGTCCGGATAAAGCAAAAACCAGGGTTTACAATAAACTCTATCAACAATATTTAGCCGCAGGGAAATCCTTAGAACCAATAATGAAAAAGTTGGCAAAATTAAAATAAATTACACCCCCACCTATTTCCTCTTTCCCATCCACCGGATGGGAGCCCTTCCTTGAGGGATGCTGGTGCGACGAATAAGGAGCACCGTTTAGCATGCCTGCCGAGATGTGAGGCATGGCCGGAGAGGATTGAGGAGAGGGGTAACTTTGAAATTCCATACAAT
>DAOVGU010000004.1 GCA_030672255.1 bacterium | reverse complement strand
GGCAGGGTGCTCACAATCTCCTTGCCTTCGGCAAGCCGGCCCGCCTCACATCTCGGCGGGCGTGCCAAACAGTGCTCTTTATTCATCGCACTGGCACCCCAACGCTATCTCGTGCTCGTTACTCCTCGCACAGCGTCCGTGGCAATCCCTCACTTCTATGAAAAGAGGGATTCTTCGCTTCGCTCAGAATGACCTGTTCTTCTTCAGGTAGGAAGTCAATCCCCCTTCCTTTAGAATCTGAACCATAATCTCGGGTAATTTTTTAAATTTTAATATTTTTTTTGTGGTGAGATTTTTGACGATGCCTTTTTCCAAATTGATTTCCAACTCCTCCCCAGAATCAATCATTTTGGTATCGCACACAATTACTAAAAGACCGACATTAATACAATTGCGAAAGAAGATTCGCGCAAATGATTTTGCCAAAACAGCAGCTATTCCACTCTGTTTAATCACCAATGGCGCTTGCTCTCTACTGGAGCCGCAGCCGAAATTCCTGCCGCCAACGATAAAATTCCCTTTTCTTATTGCTTTAGAGAAATTTGGTTTTATGTCCTCAAATAGATGGGTTATTAATTCCTCCATGCGTAGAGTCCTGAACTTATACCTTCCTGAAATGATATAGTCGGTATTGACATCATCCCCGAACTTATGGACTCTTCCTTTTAAAATCATTTGTCTTATTTTATCATTTATGATACAATCTATCAATAATGAGGGGGGTGATATAGATGGCTGTACAAACGGCAGGTCAGAAGAAAGGACCGGCAGTAATTTTGGTGTTGATAATTCTTGTGGCTCTCTTCTTCATCATTAAGCAAGCAATGCCCAAGAAGTATTACTACACCACCGACTTGAAGTGCGAGGGCTGCGGGAATGTTTTTCAGCAGAAGATAGCATCGGGAACGGCATTTCCTATTAAGTGCCCAAAATGCGGAAAAAGCGCCGCTTATAGGGCAATGAAATGTTTAGACTGTGGGGAAATTTTCACCATGAAACCTGTTCCTGTTGCCCCGGGGGCTCCTGAAGAGATGATGCCTCCTGAAATGCCAAAGTGCCCGAAGTGTGGTTCGATGAACCTCGGGCCTATTACTGAAAGAAAGAAAGAGGAATAAGAAAATTTCAAAATTGTAGGGGCTTGATTCATCAAGCCCGTTGTTTTCGGGTTCGATGAATCGAACCCCTACATCTTCAAAAAATGGATAAAAGGTTAATAAATACAGAAAGGCTACCAGAAGCAGTAAAAAAGACTCTTTCGCCTTACTTAGAAGAATTGATTAAGATTCATGGGGATAATCTTCTTGCCATCATCATCTATGGTAGTGCCACCGGCAAAGATTTTATTCCCGGGGCTTCCAATATAAATCTTCTCTTGGAGTTTCAAAAGATAAATCTATCCGTCTTAAAGGAAAGTCTGAAATTAGTGGCTAAAGGAATAAAGAGGAAAATAGTTGCCCCCCTCTTCTTTACCAGAGAATATATGGAGAGCTCCTCCGATGTCTTCCCCATAGAGTTCCTTGAGATAGCCGGAAACCATCTTCTGCTTTATGGAGAAGACCCCTTTGCCGATCTCAAGATCAATAAGGAAAATCTCAGGTTGGAATGTGAGGAGCAACTACGCAGCAAATTGATCCGGCTCCGGCAGACCTATCTTGAGGTAGGCTTGCAGAGGAGAGGACTTGATCGGCTGCTTAAGGATTCTCTCACTTCCCTTATTCCTGTCTTTAGAAATATACTTTATCTTAAAGGGAAGACTGTTCCCCATAAGAAGGAGAAGGTTTTAACCGAGATGGGTGGAGAATTTGGTATTGATTCGGGGACATTCTTAGCGATCTGGCGAGATAAGAAGGACAATAATAAGATTGGAAAGGAAGATGCGGAGATTGTTCTCGGCAGGTATATCGAGGAACTTTTTAAGTTGGCAGAGAGCGTAGATAAACTAAACCCTAAACCACAGGTTAACACAGATAATCTAACCACAGATTAACACAGATTTACGCAGATACTACAAATAAAATGACACGAAAGTGTCATTCCCGCAGTAGCCTGCCCCTGTATGTAGTTAAGCAGGGGTAAGCGGGAATCCATTAGATTCCTGTTTTCACAGGAATGACAGTAATGAGATTGCCACGGCACTTCGTGCCTCGCAACGACACAAAAAAGGTGGCGTCTGTGTTCATCTGCGTGTATCTGCGGTTGCAATTTCGTTAAACCATGAAAATAAAATCGGTTTTTTTATTTTTAATTATTTCCTCGCTCTTCGCTATCTCCCTTTCCGCAGAGGAAGCTACCTACCCCAAGCCTCTTGGCTATGTCAGTGACTACGCAAAGGTTATCCCTAGCTCTGAGAAGGAAACTCTCTCTGCCCTCTGTCAGGAGTTAGAGGCAAAAACAACTGCCCAGATCGCTATCGCCACCGTTGAATCAACTCACCCAGAAAGTATCGATATGTATGCGGTTAATCTTTTTAGCCGCTGGGGAGTTGGTCAAAAAGGAAAGGATAACGGCCTCTTGATTGTTGTGGCAAAAGCGGACAAAAAAATCTGGATTGAGGTAGGATATGGTCTCGAAGGGATTATTCCCGATGCTTTTGCCCATCAGGTTTATCTAAAACAGTTGGTGCCAGCATTTCGAAAAGCCGAGTATGGAAAAGGGCTTCTCTCGGCAACAACTACCTTTGCTAAAAAAATTGCCACAGAGAGCGGAGTTAAACTTTCCTCTTTAAGTTCTCTTTCACAATCCCGGTATCCTACTCAAGCAGCAAAACCCTCAATAGGAAAACGCATTTTTAGTACTCTCCTCAGTCTTTTATTCTTCGCCTTTATTCTTATCTTCTTTGGTCCTTTAGGGCTACTCTTCTTTGGCATGGGTTCTCGAGGAGGTTACTGGAGCGGTGGGGGTAGTGGTGGTTTTGGAGGAGGCTTTGGCGGTTTTGGCGGCGGTTCCTGTGGTGGAGGGGGAGCCGGAGGAGGATGGTAA
>DAOVGU010000132.1 GCA_030672255.1 bacterium | reverse complement strand
GTAGGGGTAATTGGATTGAAGATGGGAGTCAGCCATTTGGTTGGTTATCAAAATAATCCCCATATTAGAATAGTTGGGGTATGTGACCTGGATAAGGAAAAGGTAAGAGAAAAAGCAAAGGAATTTGGCGCAGCTATAGCTAGCACCGATTATAAAGATTTGTTGGAGAGTGAAGATATTGATATTATTTCAGTGGCTACGCCGGATTATTCTCATTGTGAGCATTCTATTGCGGCAATGCAAGCCGGTAAAGATGTTCTCTGTGAGAAACCAATGGCGCCAACTTTGGAGGATTGTATTAAAATGATTGAGTCAGCGGAAAAAACCAAAAAGAAGTTTATGATCGGTCAGATTTGTCGATTTGCTCCTGGCTTTGTATTGACCAAAAAGATTATTGAGCAGGGAGATATTGGAGAACTTTTCCTGGTGGAGAGTGAATATGCACATAGTTACAGGAAATCTCCTGGAGTGGGGGATTGGAGGAAAGACCCGATAAAACTCAGAGAGCCCTTCTTAGGAGGGGCTTGCCATGCTGTGGATTTACTGCGCTGGATTGCCGGGAATGCAGAGGAAGCCTTTGCCTACAGCAATCATAGATGCCTACTTGATTGGCCGGTGGATGATGCCACAATGGCTGTCTTCAAATTCAAAAGTGGAATTATTGGCAAAGCGATGTGTTCCATCGGCTGCGTGAGACCCTATACAATGAGGAGCGTTTTTTATGGCACAGAGGGAACAATTATCTCCGATAATACCTCTCCCTATATTCAACTCTGTAGCAAAAAACTCTCGGTTGAAGGAAACCCCCCATTTGCCCATCTTCCGGTAAACTTACATACTTCTCATAATGTGGGAGCAGAAGCGGAAATAAATGAATTGGTCAATTGTATCTTAGAAGACAAACTGGTGGTTATGGATGGAAGAGAAGGGGCAAGAACGGTGGCTACCTGCCTGGCGGCGATTGAGTCAACAAAAACCGGAAAACCGGTAAAGGTAGATTCCCGCTGACGGACTGCGGGAATGACAATACCATCTGTCATTCCTGTGAAAACAGGAATCCAGATGTAGTGGTCGAGCTTGCTCGACAATGTGGTGGTCCAATTTTATGTGGAAGACATCTCCTGATGTCGATACGTTAAAAAATAATAAGGAGTGAGATATGAAATTACGAAAGAATGTTTCTATTATGGTTTCTAGTAAGTGTGGGGGAAAGGCTCAGAAAGCAAGCCAGGAACTCCATCGTTATATTCATCTTCAAAGTGGTGCAGAAGCGACAATCAAACAGAGCGACAGTAATGCTGATGTTACGAACGGAGCAATTGTAATTGGAACTTTGGAAGATAGCCGTATGCTTCGAGAATTGGCAGAGATTGGTTTGCTGGACAATAGCGATTTGAAACAAGACGATTTTCTTATTAAAAAACTGCAATGGAAAGGTAGTAATTTTATTGCTGTTTTGGGAATGAGTGATATAGCAGTTTTATACGGCTGTTATGCTCTGCTTGAGAAAATGGGCTGGGTATTTCAAATAAGTAAAGATGTCCTGCCCGAGAAAACCGACGGCGTTCCATGGCCGGATATTGACATGCGTTTTCAGGCAAGGGCTCAGGAGCGAAGTTTTTTTTGGGTTGTTTACTGTCCTGACCAGGTAATCTGTTCATTGTCAGAGTATTCGCAGTTATTTGATCAAATGGTAAAACTTCGTTTCAATACATTTTATTGGTGGGATATGTCAAACAGTCCCTGTCTTGATTATATCTGGCGCGGCGAACACCCCTGCCTTGGCTATTCAGGTCATCCTGATACAGCTTACTTCCTTTGGCGGGGAAGTGCGGGAAGTTTTCGTACCGATGATCTGAAGATAGGCAGTCGCCATTTTTCTTCTACTCGTCTGCTGCCTCCAGAGTTTGAGAATTGCCAAAGCGAGCAGGAATGTTTGAAGAAAGGAAAGGATTTTCTCTATCAGATATTTGATCTGGCGGTTGAACGGGGAATAAAGGTAGGATTTACGTTTGATCCGTCAACATGTTCACCCAATCACGGACGATTTATGGGAGGGAAGCCAGAGGGCTCTTTTGCCGGATATGAGGGGACATCGATACCCCCGCATCGTAAGGAAATGCATGAATTAAATGAAATCCGCATCAAAGCCATTATGGATGCTTATCCCCAGGTTAGCAGGTTGATGCTGAATTTTACTGAAAATTCAAAATCTCATGAATCCCCTGAGGATCTGGCGATTTATGAAAAACTTATTCATGAGGCGGGCAGCGCCTGGGATAAGTCAATAGAAGCATTCAAGATTGAATGGGTGAAGGCAAGACAAGTGGAACTCGAATTAAGATCAGCGCTGGGGCATATACACAGGATGCGTAAAATTATTGAATATTGCAACAAAAACTTTCCTGAACTATCAATTTCAGCTCTTGCTATCGGAAGAGGGTGCGCCGCGCATATATTCGACGCATTGCTGCCTTCCGATATCGGGTTTGCCGACCTTGAGGGCGCATGTGTTTACTTTAATTACATTAAGAACCATTATCTTCCTCTGGAAATCTATGGAGAAGTTCCCAAAAAACGTTCTGTTTCCATTATGCCGCGATTAGATGATGACGCGCATACGACCGGTATAAATTTTCATGTCCGCCAGTTTATCAAAGACGGGATGTTTGATGGCTGTTCCGGGATTGGCATGAACGGTATGGATATGCAACCAATCCGTCCGCGGGGACATGAACATAATTTTCGATTCCTTGCTGAAAACCTTTGGGAGAAAAATCTTGGCGAAGATGCTTTCTACGAGCGTTATTGTAAACGTTTATTTGGCAAAGCTGCTGAAATCATGCAGAAGGTGTACACGGTTTTAGAGAATGAAAATGAACGAATGATGTCGTTAAGCCATGAAGACCAGGGATATATGGAACCTTGTTGGGCTATAGGCATAAAGAGTTTTGTCACTCAACCATGCCCGATTAACGGCCCATTTTGTAAACCAAATAGAAATGCATGGGCAACATTTATTGACACAGCGGAGAAACATCAGTTATATGGAGAGGGGATAGAACGCTTTAAGGATGCGATTTTCCTCATGTCCCAGGCACTGCCATTAGCTCCTGAAGGATCAAAAAATGAGATCACATATCTTATGAATCGTGTGGAGGTCTATAAGGAGTGGACAAGCTGTTTGGTTGACTGCAAAAAATTCAGCGAAATGTATGAAGAGGCTTTTTCTGTCAAGCAATCGGATTATCAGTTGTTTGCGAATAAATTGTCTGAATGCCGTGCTTTTGTTGAAAACCTTTATAAAAGACAATACGCTTTGGTAGAAAAATTCAGTGAGATTATAGATTCCTTTAATGATCGAGGGTTGCTTTTTAGACTCAATAGGCACGGATTAACTATATTTGGCGAGTTCCTGACGATGATGCGTCATATTGATGATTTTCACCATGGTCGTCCATACTGGCAGCATCGCGCTGACTGGAATCGCGTCAATGACGGTGGAAGTCCTTGTGTGCCATACGGTCAGGTTATAGATGAGGCTGCCAGCTCTTAATCTTCTGAAAGAAAAGGGGAATGGATTCCCGCTTACTAACCTCGGGAATGACAACAAGGGGTTATTGCAGGAATGACAGAACAGAGGAGAGATTGCGACGGCCTTCGGCCTCGCAATGACAATACGGAATTAAGAGGGAGGAACACAATGGTAAATTGGGGAGTGATTGGGGCAGGTGGAATTGCCAGGAGAAGGACAATTCCGGAAGGGATTATTCCGGCAAAAAATAGCAAACTTGTGGCGGTGATGGATACGGATAGAAAGGCAGCGGAAGAGGTGGCGGAAAAGTATCAGGTAAAGGCTTACTTCAAAGAAAAAGATTTAATCAGGGATAGCGATGTTGATGCGGTCTATATTGCAACTCCCGTGTATCTACATTGCAAACAGACCATCATCGCCTTAGAAGCCGGGAAAAATGTCCTCTGCGAGAAACCAATGGCATTGACGATTAAGGACTGCGAGAGGATGATTAAAACGGCAGAAAAATATAAGAAAAAATTAGGCATTGGCTATTTTATGAGGTTTCACGCCTATCATCAGAGATTTAAGGAGGTGGTAAAGAATGGGGATTTGGGAAAAATAGTTCTTGCCCGAGGACAACTTTCCTGCTGGTATCCAAAGATGAAAGGAGCCTGGAGGCAAAACCCAAAATTGGGCGGAGGAGGTTCTTTGGTTGATATGGGTAATCATTGCCTGGATACCTTAGAATATATTCTTGATTCCAGGGTAAAAGAGGTAAGTTGCTTTACCGGAAGTTTGGTACAGGATTATCCGGTAGAGGATAGTGCTCTCCTTACGGTAAGGTTTGAAAATGGCGCTTTAGGAATGGTGGATGCTTTTTTCTCTATTCCTGATAATTCCTCCAAAAATCGTTTGGAAATTTATGGAAGTAGAGGAAGTATCCTGGCGGAAGGAACGATTGGACAGATGCCAAGCGGAGAGGCAACTGCCTACCTGGAAAAAGAAACCAAGGGTTATGAGGCAGAGCAGAAAAGAGAAGAATCTGGACCCGAGGAGATAAAACCTTCTCTGGTAAATGGATATCAAGCCGAGATTGAGATATTTGCCGAAGCAATAGAAAAGGATATAGAACCACCAATCTCCGGCGAAGATGGTCTCTGGAGCCAAAAAGTAATTTTAGCGGCATATGAATCGGCAAAAACCGGAAAAAAGGTAAGGATAATGTAACCACGAAGTTGCTACAAGATTAATTTGAAAGACTAATTACGCATATTGCTACTAAAGTAAGCAGAGAGTATGGTGGTGCAATTAACATGAATGAACACCAAATAGTAGTGGTCGAGCTTGCTCGACCGACCTATAATGCAAAGTAAACTTTGCCACTACACTCTATATCTTTTATTCGTGTGCATTCGTGGCTAAAAATAAAAAGGGAGATAAAAAATGGCGGAAAAATTAGCGGTAGATGGAGGAAGGCCGGTCATTGAGGAAAAACTGCCTGGCTGGCCCTGGTTTGACGAGGAGACAATTAAAGCCGCAATGGAACCTTTGAAGAGCGGCAAAGTCAACTACTGGACCGGAAAATTAGGGATGGCGTTTGAGAAGAAATGGGCAGAATACAATGGAGTTAAGTTTGCTATTTCCGCCAGCACCGGGACCAGCGCTTTGCACACCGCACTTGCCGCATTGGGTATTGGGCCGGGTGATGAGGTGATTACCGTTCCCTATACATTCATTGCTTCTTCCTTCTGTGTTTTGCAGATCGGAGCGATTCCCGTATTTGTCGATGTCAGAAGAGAGGACCACTGCATTGACCCCAAAGAAATCGAAAAGAAGATTACCTCCCGGACACGCGCAATTATCCCGGTTCACCTCTACGGGAATATCTGCGAGATGGATGAGATTATGGCAATTGCCAAACAACACAATCTTAAGGTAGTTGAGGATGCGGCAGAGGCCCATGGGGCAGAATATAAAGGAAAGAAGGCCGGTTCTATTGGAGATGTGGGTGCTTATAGTTTTTGCCAGAATAAGACCTTTACCACCGGAGGGGAAGGTGGAATGATGATTACCGACGATGAGGATGTTGCCTGGGAGGCCAGGTCCTTCCGCGACCACGGTTACGACGTTAAAAAGCGAATGAGTCTTCTGGAGATGGAGCAGGCTCTCCCCTATATTCACCGTCGGGTCGGCTTTAACTATCGGATGACCGAGATGCAATCGGCCATCGGTCTAAAGGAGTTAGAAAAACTTGACTCCTGGAACCTTCCTCAGAGAAGAAAGAATGGGGAGCTCTTAATTGAACAATTAAAGGATTGTCCCCAGATTTTAACCCTTCCGGTAAATAACCAGCAGAAGAAAAATGGCTTCTATGTCTTCCCCGTTGTGCTTAATCTTGATGCCCTTTCCTGTGATAAAAGTACATTTTTGAAGGCGGTGATTGCTGAGGGCGTTTATGCCTGGAAGGAGTTCTGGCCGCAGAGCTATAAGGAAAATGCATTTACCGAGCATAATGGCTTTGGCCGATTTAAGTTTCCCTTTGAATCTAAGGAGTATACCGATCCAGAATCTGTTAAATATAATGAGGTTTTCTGCCCCAATTGCGCCTGGTTGGAAGAGAGAACCTTTGTTGTCCACATCTGGCCAACTCTGAAAGAGGGGCATATGCGGTTAGTAGCTAAAGCCATCAAGAAGGTTGCCTCAGCCTATGCGAAGTGACATGATTTCTGAGTTTAGAGTTACCAGCTAGTTGGTGGGCAAGCCGGGTAGGTTCAGGAAGCCGATAGTTTATAGTAGCAGAAAGGGTAATTTTAATGGCCGTTTTCAGGTCAATCCCATTCCCGGGAGAAACAAAGACCGGTTTTACCGCTTTTTTTGTTCTTAAGACTGCACCGATGACTTCTTCTTTATCCTTAATAAGTGTATAATACCCCTTAATCTCCGGTGGTTGTTGATATTTCCCCCAGAGAGGAGATTTGGCACAACCAATTGTGCTCTTGTTTAAAATAATGCCTAAGTGTGTTGCCAGACCCATCCTCCTGGGATGGGCAATTCCCTGACCATCAAAGAGAAAGATGTCCGGAATGTTCTTTATTTTCCTCAAAGCCGGCAAAAGTGCGGGTGCCTCCCTGAAGGTTAAAAGGCCGGGGACATAGGGGAAGTTTATTTTGGAGAAAGCGGCAACCTCTTCGATAACCTTTAAACTGGAATAATCTAAAACAACTACTGCCGCAAAAGACCTTTCTTTTGTAAAGGCAACATCACAGCCAGCAATCAGTTTAATCTTATTGAAAGTATTTCTTAAGATAATTTCTTTTGCTAAATCCTTCTGAATCCTGATTGCCTCTTTTGGTGTTACATCCCAACGGTGAATCTCCCGAATTTTCACTAATTTTTCCTTTCACCAGGGTTCGGGATATTTCTGTAACAGCCTTTGAAGATGCGAGCGGGCATGGTGTCCGCCAAAGGCGGACGAGCGAGCAGATTCACAGAGCACAGATTTCCTCGCTGGGGAAATCAAGCGTGCTGTGAAGAAATGTCCCGAACCCTCCTATTTTGCGTAATCTACTGTTCTTACCTCTCGGATAACGGTAACCTTCACCTGACCAGGATATTCCAATCCCTCCTCAATCTTCTTTGTAATATCCCGCGTCAAAACAGTAGCCTCGGAATCAGAGATTTCCTCCGGTTTCACGATGACGCGGATCTCCCTTCCCGCACTGATGGCATAGGCCTGGGAGACTCCTTTAAAGGAGGCGGCAATATTTTCTAATTTCTCCAATCTTTTAATGTAACCTTCTAAGGTTTCCCTCCTTGCCCCTGGTCTTGTGGCACTGATGCTATCTGCGGCAGCAATCAAGGGGGTAATGGGGTTGGTTGCCTCCACATCCCCGTGATGACCAGCGATGGCATTAATGATGACCGGGGATTCATTGTAGCGGCTGGCAACTTTAGCGCCAATCTGAGGATGGGTTCCTTCCTGCTCTATATCCACCGCTTTTCCAATGTCGTGCAAGAGGCCGGCTCTTTTTGCCAGTCTTTCATCGAGTTTTAGTTCTGCGGCCATAAGAGCGGCTAAATAAGCTACCTCCCTGGAATGAACAAGAACATTCTGACCATAACTGGTGCGATACTTCAAGCGTCCTAAAAGTCTTACCATCTCCGGATGAACCATTGTAATTCCCAGTTCAAAGATGGTCTGTTTGCCAACCTCATCTATTGTCTTTTCCATCCCCTTCTCACTCTTTTCTACAATCTCCTCAATCCTTCCCGGATGGATCCGGCCATCGGCGATGAGCTTCTCCAGAGCAATCTTGGCGACCTCTCTGCGGTAGATATTAAAACTGGAAAGCGTCACCGCCTCCGGGGTATCATCAACGATAAGGTCAACCCCGGTGGCGGCCTCGAATGCCCGGATATTTCTACCTTCCCTTCCAATAACCCTTCCTTTCATCTCATCAGGAAGGCTTACCACCGACACACTTGATTCAACCACCTGATCAGCACTGCAGCGCTGGATGGCGGAGGTAATAATCTCTCGCGCTTTCTTCTCTCCGGTCTCTTTTGCCTCCTCGATAATCCGGCTGACGAGGTTTGCGCTCTCTCTCCTTACCTCTTCGGTAAATCTGGCAAAGAGGGCCTGCTTTGCCTGCTCCCGGGAGAGACCTGCTGCTCTTTCCAAACTCCTCTTCTCCTCTTCTATCAGAGCTGTTAGCTCCTCTTTCCTCCTTTTGCCCTCCTCCTCATTTTTAGCTATCTCCCTTGTCCTTGTGGACAAAAGGGCCTCCTGCTTCTCTAAAATATCTACCTTGCGGTCAAGGTTCCTTTCCCGCTGATTCAGCCTCCTCTCTGAGGAATGGAGTTCTTTGCGTCTTTCTTTTGTTTCGGCCTCAAAGTCTGTTCTTAATTTGAGCAATAACTCCTTTGCCTCTAAATGCGCCTCTTTGCGAATAGAGTCGGCTTGAGAGTGGGTCTCCTTTAAAATCTGGCGGCTTTTTTTCTCTGCTCTCCCTATCTTCTGCTCTGCCAGATATTTTCTCAAGAAATAGCCCGCAAAAAGGAGGGCAATCCCGGCAATCGCACTTATTAAAGGATTATTAATTTGGCACCTCCTCACTTTAACCACAGATATGTCAGTGCGAGGAGCACTTCGCTGTCGCTCAGCACAGGCTCTCGCGACGTGGCAATCTCTCAAGAAGCGAGGGTTTGCTTCACTTCGTTCGCAATGACATCTCTGTGAAATCTGTAGCTGCAATAAAGTGGGAAAGTTAGGCAGGAAGAATAAAGAGAGGAAAAATTTAGGCTGTCTCTAAAATGTAAGGGTTTGGTCTATCAAACACGTGTTTGGGGTACCATAGCTCTTGCCCTTATCATAGATCAAATGTGTTAATATTGGGATTTCTCTCTTTTTTCATTCTTTTTTTATCCTACCAAACTCCACCTTCTATAGTTTCACTAACTTTACTGATTTCACCGTGGGAATCTCATGGATCTTCTCGAGACTATCTGCCGGAATGACCCGATCAACATTAAGCACAGTAATCGCTAAACCACCTTTCTTCTTTCTTCCCAGGGTCATCCCCGCGATATTGATTTCTCTTTCCCCTAAGATGGTACCGACCCTGCCAATAATTCCTGGTTTATCCTCATTGCGGCAGATTAAAAGATAACCTTCCGGAACGGCATTGATCGGATAGCCATCAATCTTGACAATGCGGAGGTCGCTCTTCGAGAGCAAGGTTCCACTTACCGCCAAACCACCGCTATCTGTCTTTACTTTGCAGCTCATAAGATTGGTAAACTCCTCGCCAGAAACTGTCTTTGTCTCCGAAACTTTAATCCCCCTTTCCTTAGCCAAAAGAGGAGCATTAACATAGTTAACCTGCTCCCCTAAGGAAGGCTTTAAAAGCCCCTTAATGAGATTGTGCCTGAGGGAGGAGAGATCATATTCAGCAATCTCGCCTTGATATTCTATCTCTATTCGTCCCGGGTTTCCTTCCTTTAACTGAGCGATGAGCAACCCAAGTTTTTCGGCTAAAGCAAAGTAGGGACCAATTATTTTTGCCAATCTCTCGTCCACCACCGGGATATTAGCCGCATGCAGGGAAATCTTACGCTTTAAGACATCGCAGATTTGCTGGGCAATATCCCGCGCCACATTAATTTGCGCCTCTTCGGTACTGGCTCCCAAATGGGGAGTGGTAATGACATTATCCAAATCAAGCAAGGGGCTCTCAATTGGCGGTTCCTTCTCGTAGACATCCAAGGCGGCTCCCTTTACCTTTCCTTCCTTCAGGGCTTCATAGAGTGCCCCTTCATCGATGATTCCTCCCCGGGCGCAATTGATAATTCTGACTCCTTCCTTCATCAATTTAAACTCTCCCTTGCCGATAATCCCCCTGGTCTCTGATGTAAGGGGAGTATGTACAGTGATATAATCGGATTGCTGAAAGAGTTCCTTTAAATCTACTAACCTCACCTGTACCTTTGCTGCTTTCTCGGGAGAGATAAAAGGGTCATGCCCAATAACCTTCATTCCCAGAGAAGAAGCAAGTTTTGCGCTCCAGCTGCCAACCCTCCCCAAACCGATAATGCCCAAGGTCTTCCCGTAGAGTTCAGAACCGGTAAATTTTTTCTTCTCCCAGGTTCGCTTTTTTAGAGAATGGTCTGCCTGAGGGATGTTGCGCGCTAAAGCAAGGAGCATAGCTAAGGTATGTTCCGCCGTAGAGATGGTATTTCCCGCCGGCGAATTCATCACAATAATTCCTTTTGCGGTGGCGGCCTCAATATCAACGTTATCCAGACCAACCCCGGCTCTCCCAATAACCTTGAGATTTGTCGCTTTCTCAATTACCTCTTTGGTTACTTTGGTTCCACTTCTGACAATAAGACCCTCATAACCGGGGATAATTTTAGCCAATTCCTCGGGAGAAAGTTTCCCTTTACAATCTACCTTGAAACCTTCCTTCTTGAGAACATCCACCCCCTCTTTTGCCAGAGGGTCAGTTACCAGAATCTTCATAATTTATTAACCACAGATTAATTTCTTTTATTGTCATTCCCGCGATTAATTAGCGGGAATCCATTCTTTTTAGATTCCTGCTTTCGCAGGAATGACAAGCACCATGATTTATATTATATTTTTTTAAGATTCTTGTGTCAATATTCTTTCTGCGGCTTTTATTCCAGAGCCCAATTCAAATTTATGGCCTAATTCGGAAAGCACCATTTCTAAAGCGGCAATGGCGGTAATAATGTCCAGTTTATCAAAGTAGCCAAGATGGGCAATGCGGAAGATTTTTCCCTTTAATTCGTTCTGGCCACCGGCAAAATTAACCCCATATTTCTCCTTTAACCGCTTGATTAACTCCTGGCTATCTATTCCCTCGGGAACTTTTACCGCAGTTAAAGAATCTGCCGGTTTTTCGGCAAAAAGTTCCAAGCCCAATGCTTTTATTGCCGCTCTGGTTGCTGCAGCTAAGATTTTATGCCTCTGCAGGACATTCTCTATTCCTTCCTCTCTAATTTGGGTCAAGGATTTCCTCAAACCGACGATTAAAGAGACCGCCGGGGTAAAGGGAAAATCGGATTTCTCCAGGGATTTATGATATTTCCTAAGGTCAAGGTAATACCTTGATGAATTTGTATTCTCTATTTTCCTCCAGGCCTTTTTACTTACCGAAATAAAGGATAACCCTGGAGGAAGCATCAGCGCCTTCTGGCTTCCGCTAATAACTACATCAAGATTCCACGCATCGGTTTGGCAAGGAACCGCACCCAAAGAACTGACCGCATCAACAATAAGAACTGTATCGGAAGATTCTACTATCTTGCCAATCGCTTCCACATCGTTCAGTACTCCGGTAGAGGTCTCACAAAGAGTGGTGAAGACCGCCTTAATCTCCTTTTCCTTATTCAGAATTTCCTCGATTGATGCCGGCTTTACCGCTTTTCCCCACTCAACATCAAGAGGAATGACATCAACCCCATAAGAGGAGCAAATCTCGGCAAACCTTTCCCCAAATTTACCCCCTTTAACTACCACTGCCTTCTCCCCGGAGGAAAGAATGTTACTTACGGCGGCTTCCATCGCTCCGGTGCCGGAGGAAGCTAAAGTAATAACCGGATTTTTCGTTTGAAATAGGTACTTTAAATTATCCTGCACCTCTTCGGCAATCCTTCTGAATTCTGCGGTCCGATGATGAATAATTGGTCCTGACATCTCCAACAGTATATCCTCGGGCACTGGGGTTGGTCCCGGCGTAAACAGCCTCTTCTTCATATTAATGTCTCCTTTAATACATCATCAACATTTTCCACAAAGATAAATTTCAGGTTTTCTTTAACCTTTTCCGTTATCTCGGTTAAATCCTTCTCATTTTCCTTAGGTAAAATTACCCTTTTTATTTCTCCCCTCTGAGCAGCAAGAAGTTTACTTTTCAAGCCCCCGATGGGAAGAATCTTTCCGCGAAGCGTAATCTCTCCGGTCATTGCTGTATCTCCTCGGACCGCTCTCTTGGTCAGACAGGAAACGAGAGCGGCGGCAATGGTAATCCCGGCCGAGGGTCCATCCTTGGGAATGGCTCCCTCGGGAACATGGATATGGATGTCAAATTTCTTATGAAAGTCCTTTTCGATCTTTAACTGGTCACTATGGGCGCGCACATAGGAAAGGGCAGCCTGGGCAGATTCCTTCATTACCTCGCCTAATCTTCCCGTAATTAAAAGTTTGCCCTTTCCCTTCATTGCCAGAACTTCGGTAAAGAGCATATCGCCCCCATATTCTGTCCAGGCTAAACCGGTAGCAACACCAACCTTTTCCTTTCTCTCGGAAACGCTGTAGGTAAATTTTGGAACTCCTAAATATTTGGCTAAATCCTTCGCGGTGACATTCACTCTCCTCCCCTCCCTCTTTCCCTCCCCGCTTGGGGGGGAGGGATTTAGGTGGGGTCTCCCCCTCGAGGGGGGAGGAGGGGAAGACTCTAAAACCCTCCCCCTTGATGGGGGAGGAGATAGGTGGGGGTGTAATCCAGTTACGAATTCCCTTGTGACTTTGCGGCAGATTGTGGCAAGAGCCCGTTGTAAATCCCGCACTCCAGCCTCGCGGGTATAATAACGGATAATGGAGAGAATTGCATCATCGGCAATGGAAATTTCCTCTTCCTTCAATCCATTCGCTTTTTTCTCTTTAGGAAAAAGAAATCTCTTGGCAATCTCTAACTTCTCCCATGCGGTATAGCCGGACAGAGCAATTGTCTCCATTCTATCAAGGAGGGCGGGAGGGATATTCGCCTCGGTATTGGCGGTGGTGATGAAGAAAACATCCCTAAGGTCAAAGCCAACTTCAAGATAGTGGTCGCTGAAGGAAAAATTCTGCTCCGGGTCAAGGACCTCAAGCAACGCACTGGCGGGATCTCCGCGGAAATCAACCCCCATCTTATCCACCTCATCCATTAAAAACACAGGATTTTTCACCTTGGCCTTCCTGATGGACTGAATGATTCTTCCCGGCAGGGAGCCAATATAGGTGCGACGATGTCCTCTAATCTCAGCCTCATCCCTGATGCCCCCTAAAGAAAGTCTTACAAATTCTCTGCCCAGGGCTCTCGCCACAGATTTACCTAAAGAGGTCTTTCCGCTACCTGGAGGTCCCACAAAACAAAGGATTGGTCCCTTTGGTTCCCTCGTCCTTTTCCGCACCGCCAAGTATTCTAAGATTCTTTCCTTTGGTTTCTCCAACCCATAGTGATCCTCATTAAGAATCCTCTCTGCATTTTTAATATCAAGATTATCCTCGGTTCTTTTGGACCAGGGGAGATTAACCATCCAATCCAAATAGTTACGAATGACGGTTGCCTCCGGAGAAAGGAGCATCATCTTGGAAAGCCTTTTTACCTCCTCGGTAGATTTCTTCTCCGCCTCCGGGCTCATTTTTGCCTCCTTAATCTTTTTCTTTAGGTCAAGAATTTCGGGGGAGGGCTCTTCCTTGCCTAATTCTCGCTGGATGGCCTTCATCTGCTGCTGGAGATAGAAGTCCTTCTGGGTCTTTTCTATCTTTTTAAAAACCTGACCCTGAATCCTTTTCTGAACGTGAAGAATCTCGGCCTCGTCATTAAGGATACTGGCTAAAACCTTCAATCTCTCTTTAATTTCGGTCGTCTCTAAAACTTTGCTCTTATCCTTTACCTTTAAGGGAAGATACCCGCTGATACTATCGGCAAGCCTCTCCGGCTCCTCGGTACCAACGATCGCGCCAACAACCTCTTTAGGCAACGAGGGGTTAAGTTTATTATATTCCTCAAACTGTTCCTTCACCGCCCGCTGTAATGCCTCGATTTGCATATCCTTGACAACTCTTACCTTGACCTTCTCGGCGGCAAGCGCAAAGTATTTCCTTTCCGGGAAAACTTTAATAACCTTTAGCCGCAGGAGACCCTCTATTAATATCTTCATCGAGCCATCCGGTTGCCTTAAGGACTGCAGGATCTTGGCAAAGGTAGCGATAGGATAGAGATCGGAGATTTTTGGCTCCTCCTGGTGAGGATCTCTCTGGAAGGCAAGAGCGATAAAACTGTCGCCACCCATTGCCTCCTCAACGCTATTGATGGAACGCTGCCTTCCGATTAAAAGAGGAAGAACCATCGCCGGAAAGACCACCGTATCCCGCAAGGGAATAAATGGCAGAACCTTCCTTATCTTAATCTCCTCTAATTTCATTTCCTTAACCACTACCGAGCCTCCTCTAATACTTCATCAACAATCCCATACTTCACGGCCTCGGCCGCGGGCATAAAGAAGTCCCGGTCGGTATCCTTTTCAATCTTTTCCAGAGGTTGTCCCGTATGCTTAACCAGGATTCTATTCACATGGTCTCGGAGTCTTAGCATCTCCTTGGTCTGAATGGAGATATCGGTAGTTGCTCCCTGAGTAGCGCCCCAAGGCTGATGGATAAGAACCCGCGCCGATGGCAGGATATAGCGCTTCCTCTTTTTACCCCCGGCCAAAAGCACCGCGGCCATGCTGGAGGCCTGACCGATACAGTAGGTAGCGACATCGCACTTAACAAACTGTATCGTATCATAGATTGCCAAACCGGCGGTAACCGAGCCCCCGGGAGAGTTGAGATAGAGGCTAATATCCTTTTTTTCATCCTCCATCTGCAAGAAAAGCAGTTGAGCCACAGCAACATTGGCAACCGCATCGTCAATGGCTAAACCAATAAAGACAATCCTATCCTTCAATAACCTTGAATAGATATCATACGCTCTCTCCCCTCTTGTTGTTGTCTCAATCACATAAGGAATCAATTGACTTTTCATCATCCCCTCCTTCACTTATTTGCTTTCTCCATTAACCTTTAAGCCCACGTAAAACTGCATTCCAAGGTTCCAAAACCCTTACCCTCTGTTTTCTTTTTCTAAGATAGATTACTATATCAGGTATGTCAAAATTTAACAAGAGATCAGGTAATAAAATGGAAAGTGGCCATTTATGGAGGTCTGAATTTACTATTTCGGCAAAAGAGTTAAGGCAATTTTTGACGATAACCTTCTTAATTCTTTTCTCTAAACAGGCGGTATAAAGCGCAATTAACCCTCCAAGACCACGGCCGACAACTTCAAAGGAGCAATAACCAACAGATTTTAAAAGTTGAATTACCCTTAAGACATCAAAAGTTCTTTGGCCGGCTAAAGGAAGGCCACACATTATGCTATAGGAGGCATAGAAAAATTCGCTTTCATACATGGAAAAGAAATCCGCTTTATCGCTGCAAGTTTTGGAGGCCGATTCTCCTATTCCTCGGGTATCGATAGCAAAAACTTGTCTTTTATCTTTAAGGAGTTTTTTTAAAAGAGACTCCTTCCGATAATCATCTTCGGAAGAGATGTGAGGAAGATAGAGAATTGCCTCTTTGCTTCTTGGCAAATGAAATGTTATCCCTTCCTTAGCCGGATATTTTAAAATGGCAAACACCTCCTTTTCTGTCTCAACCGCAATCCGAGAATATCCGTTGATTGGTCTTAAGATTCTATAGGAAGGTGGGAGTTTTGGAAATGGGGGAAGAGAAAGTTTCCTCTTCAAGATAATGGGAGAAAAACCTTTCCTTCTCCTTTCTGCCTCTTTAAGTTTTTCGCGGCTAAAGCTAACCACTCTTTTGCTTCCTTCCTTTACAACCTGTCCCTTTTTTGTTGCCCACAGCTCCTGTGGCTTATGAATTTTTATATTATGTTCTTTTCCTTCATCATCTATTCCGCTATGATTGCAGAAGAATGAATACATTGCTTCCCGAAGGTCCTGGGAATAACCGTGCCCTCCAGAACCAGTAATCATTTTGATATTATTGGGTTTACCCAAAAGTTCATATACTTTTTTAAGATAACCAAAGGCTTCCCGGGAGCCCCGTTGATCAAAATAATCATCCTCTTTAGTAAGAATAACAAGGGGTTTGGGGGCAAAGGCGGTAAGATGATCATACATTTCATACCCAGCCTTGATAATGTTAGGAGGAGTCTGCTCTGAGTCAGCAGGCAGTTCATTCTGTAAATTATGTCTATAAGTGGTAATAAAGCAGGAGGGGGCTGCCATACTAAATCTATCTTCCAGAGCGGCAAGAATAGTTGTCATTGTTCCACCACCAGAATTACCGGTGACTCCGATGCGGGAAGCATCAATTTCCTCCCGTTGCAAAAGATAATCAAAGGCTCTAATTCCATCCCATGCTCTCCAACTTCCAAAGAATTCGCCTAACATATACTGCTGGTTAGCAATCGTGATATGCTCCTCTACACAACCAGGGACAATCCTCTTGTCATACTGAAAACGTTCCCCCTGGCCGATCGGGTCATAGATTAATACCATAAACCCTTTTTTGGCTAACCCTGCCGAAAAGGCTTGGTATCCATTTTTCCCTTCATTTGCATGACCACAGCATCCTATAACCCCAGGAAAAGGCCCTTGGCCATAAGGGATATAAAGGTTTGCGGTAACTAAAAAATTAGGCCTACTTTCAAATATAATTTTTTCTATCATATAACCTTTACACTTGATTTTTCCGGTTATACGAGCATTAAGGGCTGTTTTCTCTTTGGGTAAAGAATAGATATCTCTAATATCTTTTCTGGACTTTTTTACAAAAGATTCCATCTCCTGTCTCGTTTTTATTTGTTGAAACCTTTCTCTTCTTTTTTGCTCAAAGCTATCAAGCAGTCTCTCTGTATATCTTTGTAACATTCGGGGAAATCTCTTTTCCATTCTATATATTTAGATCAGACTTTACCGTCTCCGGATATATTTTGGGTTGTATTTTGCAGCCTTTACAACAGGGAAAACCCTTTATTCCCTTTTTTAATAACCCCTCGATTACCTTCCTGCAATCACTCATCTTAAAAAGTATCGCTTCGCCAGTTCCCAGCCTTATTCGTTTTTCTAATCCATTTTTTATCATTACTTCAGCATATTCCACGCTATCGTTTATCGGACAACTCTTCTCCCGCCAGCTCCAGGTGCGTAGCTTGACTAGCTTTCCATTCGGTAGCTTCACCGGATATTCCCTTGTCCTTTTCCCCAAACAGGGAACATCATTTGTCATCTCCACCGTATGATGAAAGGTGTTAGGATGATAATCTACCCCGAGGAGAAGAATCTTCCCATTATTTTTTTCCAATAAATGAAGGGGGGAGCCTTCTCCCATAGTGGTGACCTTATGGTGGTTTTTAACATATCCTTTTGCTTTTTCTCCCCAGGCCGCGAAAGGGTGGGTGGGATTTAAACTGCGATAAACCCCTTTCATCCTCCAGAATGTATCCGGCACTATCCCGTTGATTGTTGGTGTCTCTCTCGGACTATAGTAGCCAGGACCTCCTTTCTGAAATGGAGCACCATGGTTAAAGGTAGGCATCATCAGAATCCCTTTTTCGCTGATCGTTTCCATTAAGGCTTTACAGACCATGGTTGCTCCCCCTTCCACATAGCCAAGACTTAATAAGGAAGAATGCACCATAAGTTTGTCGCCCTTCTTAATGCCCAATTTCCTCAAACCTTTTTTAATATCCTCTTTTTTTAATTTAACCTTATAATGAACCTTTATATAGCCATACCTATCTAAAAAGCCGAAGTACCTTATTAGGTCTGTGATTTTATTTTCGCTTAATTTCTCCCCTAATTCATAATTCAGCAGCCTAAAGATTTCTAGTAAATCCCTCTTCCCATCTGCCCAATTCAGCGCTTCGTCTGCTGCTTCAGGTTTATTTCTCCTTTTCTCAAAAGGCACCCTAACTAAAGAGAAAGGGAAACCAACCCCTTTTCTCTCGATAATGATATTTTCGGCGATTCTCTCCCTTCTGGTTAACTCGATTGTATAGGAATTTCCTCTGTAGGGGCTTGATTCCTGTCCCGTATTTAATACGGGACTGCCAAGAACAGGTTTATCAAGCCCGCGGGTCGGATAAATCCGACCCCTACAAAGTCCACACTGAAGCTTCTCTTCTTCAGTTGTTTTTTCTATCTCCTCCTCTAAATCCTTCGTTTTCTCCTGCGGGTTTAACCTCTTTAAGGAAATAAGGCCTTCTTTTTGCCAGGAAGAGAGAAAATTCAATTTCCCGATAGCCTCCTCCCGGTCGATTTTATTCTCGGCAATATTATTTATTAATCCTTCACCTTCCTCCAAAATATTTATCTTTGCTTCGATTAAAAGAAGACTCTTTAAATAGGTAATTTCTTTTTTACCCATTGAAGCTAAAAAATAGGCATAGGTGGCGACAAGAGCGATTATTCTTTTGGATAAATTCCAATCGGTAATCACATCAAAGGAATCTGAAGAGTTATGGTGATATTTCCCCGGGTCTATCCAGAGCCAATTAACAGGAATCCCAATGGTGTTGTCTGCCATAAATGTATCATCGGAGAAGTTCCCTCTCTCTATTCTATAAGGATAAGAAGAAAGGGCCCGCTTTACCATATTCTGCAGGAGCAAATCTCCGAAAAAGGGGCAACTTGCAGAATTTATCCTTACATTAATTGGTTTGCCTGTCTTTCGATAATCGCAGGAGATCGCATCCATATTTATCGCCGCAAGGATTTTTTCTCTCCTTTCTTTCTCCTGAAAAAATTGCGCAAAGCCATACCTTTCCTGAGAGATTAAAAACCTTATGCCCCTTTTTAAAGGAGATAGTTTCCCATCTTTTATCAGGTTACTTAATAGTCGGGCGATCTCAATTAAAGCGGCTCCTCCGATAGCATCATCATTGAGGAATGGCTCATAGAGGTGGGCTAAAAGTAAAATCTCCTCATCCTTTTGGCCCGGAAGAAGAGCATTGATTGTATCAATAGAGCCATCATAAATCTTACTTTTTACCAGGGCCTTTACCCTTACCCTGCCTCTTCTGAGTAGTTCTGCTAAGTAATTCCCCTTGCGCGGTGTCAGGGAAAAGCAAAAGATTTTTTTATCCTCCTTGGTATGGTACCATCCTGGTCCTCCACCCCATCCATTTATCCACCAGGTGCCATCGGGAAGGTCCAAGTAGCCTTCAGAATAGGAGGAGATAATCCCAATTCCCTTTCTTTCGATCACTTCCGGCCTTATTGTCTTGGGATGAGCATCCTGAATAAAGACTACCCTCCCTTTTATATCCGCTCCATTTTTCATCTCCTCTTTCGTTACTACTTCCGCAATTATTCCATTCTTTGGTGTCCGAGCGCACCTATTGGCAACACAGAGTAGTTCCTTTTTATGGTCGGCTAAAATCGGCTCAGGAACCTCTGGCTCAACGAGCTTTAAGCTCGCATCCTGAATCTCCCAGGCCTCGGGCATAATATGGTCGAGATAGGCTGTCTTTCCATCAGAGGGAAGAGAAATCTTTTTAGCCTCGGAAATCCCCGATTCCCTGAATTTATTAAAACAAAAGGAGGCAGATTTATGGAAACCTCTATAGGAGAAACTCCTCTCGTAATTGTTTATCTGATTGCTTGTTCGCTTTAAATTTTCTAAATCGATCTCCTGCTCAATAGTTTCCAGTATTTTTTGATACATAGTATAAACACTCCCTCCTGTCATTCCCGCAATGAGCAAGCGGGAATCTATCTTTGGATTCCTGCTAAGTTTACCCCTGCAGTCAGTAAGCAGGGGCAGGAATGACACTTCGTGTCACTTTGCTAAAACAACCTTTTTCTCCGGTTTCCAGAGAATTTTGGCTCTTCCCCGCACAAATTCAAGCGTCTTTTCCTGTCTTAATTGCTCTCTTATCTCCTCCTTCTTTTCAGAATCTTCCTCTATTTTCTCCTGGCTTAATTGAGCAATTTGCCTTCTTCTCTCTTCTGCCTCATCTTCCGTTACCTCTATCTTTTCTTTCTTGGCAATCTCATTCAAAATAAATAGGATTTTTATATCCCGGTATGCTTGCGGTCTTAACCTCTCGGTTAAACCCTTTATTATCTCCTCTCTTTCTTCTTTACTTTTTTCTTTTAAATCTATACTTGAAAGGTGCGCAGAGAGAAGCTCTGAGAGCCTTCTTTTAACTAATGTAGTCGGTACCTCAAAACTACTATTTTCCTCCAGTTGACTTAACAGTTGCTCCTTTTCTTCTCTCATCTCTTCCAAAGCCAACTTCAACTCCAGATTTTCCCTAATCTTTTCTCTCTGCTTTTCCTCCTCTATTGGGCTTTTGGCTAGAAAAGATTTCCTCCCCTTCGCTAAAGCCTCCTCCACCTCCTTTTCCCTCACTTCCTTTTTTTCTTTCTGAATAGTCAGTCCGCTATAAAGACCCAGTGTCACTCCAGGCATTATCTCTATATAGACTTTGTATTTGAGATTTTCCTCCTCTTCTAACTCTATCTCCGAAATTATGGGCGCAATAACTGAGGAAAGGTTCTTCTCCTTGAGCACCTCATTACAGGAGGAGGTAATTAATCTGCCAAGAACCTCTTTCTTGACATCTTCGCCAAAATGGGTTTTGATTATATTTTTTGGAGCCTTTCCCGGACGGAATCCAGGAATTTTTGCCTTTCTTTCCAAATCAGAATAGAGGCCCTTAAATTCCTTTTCTACCCTTTCCTTCTCAACCTCTACCCTCAACTCCCTTCCGCACCCTTTCAACTCCTTCATCTCTACTTTCATTTACCTTTTATATTATGCGAGCGGGCGATGAGAATCGAACTCACATGATCAGCTTGGAGGGCTGACGTTCTACCACTGAACTACGCCCGCAGTGGGCAGGGGAGGATTCGAACCTCCAAAGGCATCGCCGGCAGATTTACAGTCTGCTCCGTTTAACCGTTTCGGTACCTACCCTAACTAAAATATATTACCATAAAAAATGGAAAAATCAAAGAACCTCACGGATTCGAAGCGAGGACTTGTGCATCTTTCACTACAGGATGGACACTATTTGGACACCAAGATTTTGACAGATTTATAGCCCAAGCTTTACAACTGAACAAAAACTTGAAAAAATAATTAGTGTGCTTCCAGAGAGTAAGTTAAAGGAGGTAATCGATTTTGCCAGCTATTTAAGAGATAAAGAAGAATCTGGGGAATTTTTGAGTATGCAGATGAGTTCAAAGACTTATCTGGAGTGGTTGAGTCATAAAAATGACATTTACGATAAGGTCTTTAAAAATGAAATTAAGGAGAGGTAATATTGTTCTCTGCAAAGTTCCAAAGCCTTCAGAGGAATTGAGGGAGTTTAAACTAAGACCCGGTTTGATTGTTTCAAAAGATTTAAACAACAAAAGGCTTGATGACGTAATTGCGGTTGACCATTTTTGTAACCAAATGGACACCGAAGCCCACCCAAGATGAACTGCCTCAGGAACTACCTTCCAAAATAGCTAATCATAGCAAACCTATTCCCAGAGCCACCTCCCGGATTCGAACCGGGGACCTGCGCATTACAAGTGCGCTACTCTACCGCTGAGTTAAGGTGGCAGGTAATCTCTCTCCTAAATCGCGAAATTCCTTGTTCCTACCTTCTATTATATCAGGTGAGTGCTTCTTAATCAAACCCGTTTAGGAAAAAATTATCTGTAAATAGTGGCAGAGAGGTGGCTTAAGCATCTATCAACCTGCCTGCCGGCAGACAGATTCTTGATCACGAGCACGAAGACACCAAGAGGGGTAGTAATAAGGAGAGTGCTTACGAATGTATGGCGAAGGAATCCTCTTTCTTCCCGGGTCGTTAAGTAGGAATTATCCTCCTTTAAGAAAAAGGCTAAAAACTGATAGCCTTTCAAGGGGCAGATTTTAGAGACTTTCTTTTATCTCTTACAAAAACGATATTGGGAAAGTCTTTATTTTCTCGACAAATGCGGGCAATCCGATGGTCGCCTGTAACTATAGACAAAGGATGTCCAGAATGTATTCTCATTAACTCCAAGCCCATTGAGATAATCAGAATATCAAAAGTGCTGGGAGAATCTTCGTTTTTTCTATATGGAATTGCATGTTCGCTCTTACAGATAGAATGGATACCTAAATTGTGGTATCTATGAAGGTCATAGCAATACATCACTTTCCGATCGGTATTTCTTTATTTCTCACCGTACCTCATCTCTAAAATCATTTTAGAGGCTTCTTCGCCAGTAATTCCTCTGGAAGTAAAAATTTTCCTTATCTCTTCTATCTTTTTTTCTCCTCTTTAGCGGGGGAAAATTTATATCCCTTACCTCATCTACTGTGTATTGGGCTACGGCAGAAGCGGTCAGAATACTCATGATATCCCCTTCCGTAGCGGTAACACTGGCTAACTTACCCATAATGATTAAGGAACTGGCCACCGATACCGCGATAATCGCCATAGAGATTACCGCCTCTAAAAGCGTAAACCCTTTCGTCATTCCTGCCTCCAACTGCCGATCACCGGAAGATACACCCTCCTGCCCCCGGAAAAGCCTTGATAGATTTCGGTATCGGTATTGGTCGCATCCACAAAAGGTTGCTTATCCCAGGTAAGTGTGCCATCAGTCAAAGTAACCTCTCCATTTGCCACTAAACTACCATTTATCTCATGGGTCAAGAACAGTTGTATTATTAAAGGTAATATCTTGACCTAAAACAATAAAATCTCCATCAATATTCACTGTATAGCCACTGCTATTTCCTAAGATAAGACCCCCTGCAGCATCATCACCTTCAAAGACTAAGTCAGTATCTATAATTGTACTATCTCCAAGTATGGCAATATCTCCCTTTGCTGTTATCTGTTTGGTAATTTTCACTCCATCATTTGCAGAAGAGTCAAACTTTATTTTTCCCGCTGATACATCAGAATATACTGTATTATTGCCTTTCTTTACATAATAGGAACGCTCTAAATTAGTATCTGAAAAGGTATATTCATCAGTGGTACGGTCAAAGACAATACCATTAACTAAGTAACTACCACCTGAACCAGGATGTACTGCACCCGCACAATAAAAGCAAGTATCAGTATAAGTGTCCTCGCCCCAAGGGGCATCATAACCATACCCATGCTTAAGGTGTATCTCATAAGATGCAGGGGAAGAAGGAAAAGTAATATCAGTATCCGCTTGGCAAATATCTGATAAGGTACTTACTTCCGTCCATGTTCTATCTGTTGCTGACCCAGGATTAGCAGATTCTGTACATACATTTCCTGTTACAGTAGTTGAAGCAGCGCCCAAATTAATTGTCTTTGCAAAAATCACATGCTTATTGAATGCTTCCGGAATGCCTTGCTTTTTATATTGCCTATCTTGGGTAGAAGCAGTGCCTCCTCTAATTTGAACCGATATAGATAATAGAAATCTCCATCGGCATCTGTGTCATCTGTGCAATAATTCAACCGATATATGGCATCGGCGATGCCGGCTAGGGCAATCATTGCCATCCCTTTTTTATTATTGTTTTTCATTTTACTGAATCCCGGCATTGAAGTTGAAGTAAAGATCTTCTTCAATATTGCTCTTCTTTGGATCAAAATTAGAAAAGGTCACAGCTTCCTCAGATATTGCGCCTTCTCCAGGAAGAACATCACCATCTACACTTTCTGATTTCTTATCCGAACCAGCGGAAATGATAACCATTGTTCCGTTAGCACCAGCAGGGATTTTAGGTTCACTCGAGGCATGAGTATCATTCAACCAGAACATTCTATATTCGCGCCCCCAAGGGTCAAGGGGTCTATCTCCGGTAGAGGCGACTGTCGTGGTACGGTATTTTTTATAGGGACCTGCCCAACGATTCGGGTCAGGTAGTGCATTAGCTGCAACAGGAGTTATATCATTATCATCTATCCCGTCAGTAGAATAATCGGAGGAAAGCCACACTCGCACTTGAGTCTCATCTGATTTCACCAAATCCTCCAACCGTACATAATACCCTACCTCAGAATAGACCTGTATGATGACGGCGGCGAACTGTTGCATCTCTGCCAGGGCTCTATTGTTCTTGCTGGTGATGTTTCCCACATTTGAAATTAGGGACACATCCCATTTATACAAAGACTATCTTTATCTGTTTCCTGAGGTGAGAACTAGCAGACTCAAAATGCTTTTTATCCGAGGTGTAAAATCTCTTCGCTTTTTCCCTCTTAGCCGTGCACAAGATAAGAGAATCCACTAAGGGTATTTCCTCTCTATAACTTAAAGATGCCGCAGATAGTGATAGCTCTTCATCAATATCTTTTATTGTCGCTACCTCTTTCAAAGATTCTATCACCGTTTTTCCTTCCTGTGGTTTGCCTATTCTGAGATAATAACGGGAAATCTCGGCTAAGATTAACACCGAAATGATTAGGTTGTCCTTTTTGCCAAGAATTCTTTTCCATACCTCTGAAGCAATAGGATTTTCTTTTCTCAAAGAGAAGATAAAGCCAGTATCAATCGAAATAGTCATCTTCTCTCCCTTCTTCAATAATCCGGTTAAACTCTTCTCGGTCATTGGGAATGACTTCGAGTGCCTTGAAAAGCTTAGCTGTAATTCGCTTTTTTCTTTCTTCTTCGGCTTTTGCCTTCTTTAATATTGCTTCGCGAAGAGCCTTAGACCTATCCCCATATCTTTTGAAGAATTTGGTAATAATCGTATATTCCTCTGGAGAAACCTTAAAACTAATTGTTTTATTTCTCATAGTATTACCTATTTTACTTTAAGTATTACCTGTTGTCAAACCACCTGCTATCTGCTCTCTTTTATTTGCAAAGCAAGCTTCGCCACTACTTACAATCTGCAGATAAAAAAGGCGATAAGAATGAAGTATAGCCCCTGGAGCCTAAATAAAATTCTTTCCTGAAGAGGTGTTGCGAGAGTCCCTTTGTGCGATAAACTTCTAATGAGTTTCCTATCTATCCTGCTCATTACCTCCGGGTTAAAGATGAAAAGAGCACCAATAGTAAAGGAGAAAAAGTTTATTAAACTGAGAAAAAGGAGTAATGTTAAAAAAGCCGGGGCCTACTCTTAAAATGAAAGGGGGTTTTCTTCCTCTAACTTTTAGAATTCTTAAGGTTGAAGGAATAAGGGGAGGAGGGGTTTCCCCTCTAAACGCTTTCCCTAAACTAATAAGTTCATCTTCTAATTCTTTTTCTTTCGTCTCTATATATTTAGTACCAATTTTAAGCAAAAAAGTTCATTTCTCGGCAGCAAAGTAAACTCGGCTATGTTTTTAGAATTTTGGCTAAGAGGCGCTTTGCTTTAAAGAGTCGGGACTTCACTGTCCCTTCCTTTATCTGCAACTGATTAGCAATTTGTTGGTAGGTAAGTTCCTCTAAATAGCGCAGAATAATTACTTCCTGGAAGCGGCCGGGTAATCTTGCTATTGCTTCTCGTACCTTTTCCCTTCTTTCCTCTTTCAGGAAAGCCTCGGCGGGAGATGGAGTAGATGCTCTTGTGTCTTCTGAAAGCGGAAGAAGAATCTTTCGTTGTTTTCTCTTAGTCTTGTTGTAAAGATTGAGAAGGATACGATAAGTGTAGGTGTAAAAACTGGACCTTCCGGAAAAGCGTGGCAAACTTTGATAGATGGCTAAAAAGGTCTCCTGTAAAAGGTCTTTAGCCTCTTCTCTCTCTCCGCAAAGAATAAGACCAACCCGAAAGAGTCTGGCCTCTACCGAAGAGAGTAGTTTGCCAAAGGCTTCTAAATCCCCTTCCTTTGCCTTTGCAATTAAGGGGTCAGGTCTCAACATTTGACAATTTATTTCAGATGAAGACTATTTTTAAGTTATACAGGTATAAGAGGTAATGATGAACTAATAATACAGTTAGGTTTATAAACGTTTTGTCAAATGTTGAGACCTGACCCCAAGAACTAGAAGACTCTGCGATATTGAGGTCCCTTCATAATTTTAGTTACAACATTGGAAAGCTCTAAACCTTCCTCGATGGGCACTCCCCAGAAGTTCCTTCCGATGATCCTTCCTTCACCACCGGCATCCATAATTATTCTTGTTGAGTCTTCTAATGCTTTCTTTGCTTCCCCTTTCACTTTGGCTCCTCCGGAAAAGATAACCATCGTTCTCCCAGCAGCTCCCACCACAATGGAGGCCCTTTCTACATGCTGCTCAAAACTTATTAAAGAATCGTAGTTTGGTTTCTCCCCTTTTAGACTTTCCTCATATTTTAAGAGTTCTTTTTCCTCAGGCTCCAATTTGATATACTTTTCGGCCTCGGAGATCTTCTTGGCATATTCCTTGAGGATAAACTCTTCATAGGCCTTTCTCTTCTTTGGCTCGACGACACTGGGGAACTTTGTCTTGACGATATCGGCTCCCAGGGATTCGGCAGCAGATACGGCATAATGGCACCATAATAGGCTATCCGCCTTTGTCTTATCGGGCACCGGCCCTCGGGGATAGCTCCATAGTACCAGAAGAAGCCCGTTCTTATGGGCCTCATCCCTGACTTTGCCAATCCTTTCGATATCTTCTCCTGTTTGTTCCGAAGCAAGATAAAAGGTTAAGCCAACGCCATCGGCTCCAACCCTAATGGCATCCTCTACCGAGCCAAACATCGTATGTCTGGGATAATTGGCCTGATTATCCTTCCCGGTATAGAAATGGCCATCCAATTTCACGATGAGCGGAATCTTGGGATCGATATCATGCTGATACTTCTGGGATTGCCCAACGGATAAAACGAGGGCCGAGAAGTTCCCTTTATTGGCTAATTCTATCACCGACTCAGGTTTCGCCGAGCGCTCCCATTTGAATTCATGAGCCGGCCCATGCTCTACCAACTGGTCAAACGGCAGGCCCAGAAAAGTCCCATTGCCAGGACCATGCTCATAAACCATCCGATATAATTTTCTCACCCTTGCCTTCTCTAAATGGCGTAGCTCCTTTAGCTTTGGCCTCTTCTCAACACGAGCTTTTACCTTATCTTCCTCCATATCCTTTCTCCTCCTTTCGTTCAAATTAGCGCAGGCTATAAGACCTGCGACTACCAACGCATTTAACTGGTAGCCGCACCCTTTATGGGTGCGAAAAGGAAATTCCTATATTATCCAGTCAGTATAGAACATTTTTCCTTTTATTGTCAAATGTCCTATTGATGTGATAAAATAAAATGGGGGTGAGAAAGGATGAAATGTAATTTTCCAGCCTGTTGTCGGTTTTTATGTGCTCTTGCGGGGTTAAGTCTTCTGGTCGGGATGGTTGCTAAAGCAACTGGGTTTCGGGTCTTTGGTCTTGTTCCGCTCTCCTACTTAAGGTTTACCGGAATCTGCCTTCTCTTTATGATTGCCATCAGCTTTGTCCAGATTGCACAGAATCTGAAGAAGTAAGGCCCAAATGTCATTGCGACCCCTTCGCTTGTCATTCTGAGGCGTAGCCGAAGAATCTCGCTCAGGACAGGCTCCGTAAGGCGGACCACGTCGCTAACGCTCCTCGCAATGACTACGAAGGAAGGCTTCTGGTAATTTCCTCAGGATATCGCTGGCGATGAGGGAGGCTTGCCCTTTCTCCTTGGCGGCAAGATCTCCGGCCAAGCCATGTAGATAAACGCCAAATTTTGCCGCCTCAAAGCTGCTCAAACCCTGGGCAAGAAAGGCGCCAATAATACCGGTAAGCACATCCCCACTACCAGCGGTCGCCATTCCCGGATTACCGGTTTCATTGATATAAACATCCCCCTTTTGATTGGCAACAACCGTTTTATATCCCTTCAAAACAAGCGTAACGCTATATTCGGTAGCAAAATCTCTGGCAATTTTCTCTCGATTCTTCTGGATTACTGAGATCTCTCTTTTTAAAAGTCTGGCCATCTCTCCGGGATGGGGGGAGAGAACAAAGAGAGCCTTAATCTTTTTTAATAAAGAAATCA
>DAOVGU010000153.1 GCA_030672255.1 bacterium | reverse complement strand
AGAATCTCTCTTTTCACAGAAGTGAGGGATTGCCACGTCGCTACCGCTCCTCGCAATGACACTTCGTGTCAGATGAAAAAAATATTTATTATTACCGGGGATGTCTCAGGAGACCTTCATGGCGCTCTCCTGGCAAAATCTCTTTTAGAAAAGCAACCTCACTTGCAGATTTTCGGAGTGGGGGGAGAAAGGATGAAGGCCACGGGAATAGAGATTCTCTTTGACCTTACCAAATTTTCTCTTGTGGGATTTGTGGAAGTGCTCCGACACATCTTTCTCTTCCGCAGAGTCCTTAAGCAACTCATTGTTAAAATCAGAGAAGAACGACCCGATATGGTTGTTTTTATCGACTATCCTGGATTTAATCTGAGGATGGCGGAAAAAATCAAAGATCTCTCAATTCCCCTCATCTATTACATTAGCCCCCAGGTCTGGGCCTGGGGAAAAGGCCGGATTAAAAAGATAGTCTCTCTTTTCACCAAGATGATTACCATTTTGCCCTTTGAGAAAGAAATCTACGAAAAGGAGGGATTGCCCACTTCCTTTGTGGGACATCCCCTTTTAGACGTAGTGAAATCAACGAATTGTAGGGGTCGGATGAATCCGACCCGCGGGCTTGATAAATCAAGCCCCTACAGAGGAAATCCCCTGATAACCCTTCTCCCCGGCAGTCGCTCCTGCGAAGTTAAAAGGCTTCTTCCGGTAATGGTGAAGTTGACCCAATTAATCAGGAAAGAAAAGGAAGAAGTTCAATTTGTCATTTTAGCCGCCAGTTCTTTAATGGAAAAGGAGATAGAAAAAATCTTAAACTCAGAGAAAATTTCTCTTCAGGTAACTAAGGAAAAGAAGTACGATCTCATCAAGAGCAGTGACCTCGTTCTCACTGCCTCGGGGACGGCCACAGTAGAGATTGCGATTTTAGAGCGACCAATGATTATTCTCTATAAAATTTCTCCTCTCGCCTATTTTTTTCTTAAAAGAATAGTCAAACTCCCTTATATTGGTATGGTCAATCTCCTCGCTAAAAAGGAAATAGTCCCTGAATTTATCCAGAGAAAGGCAAATGCAGAAGGAATTCTGCCAACCGTCCTTTCCCTTCTTAACCAAAAGAAAAAAAGAGAGGCCATAAGTAGCCAATTAAAGGAAGTAAAGAGGGCTCTGGGAAGCCCAGGAGCAACCAATCGTGCCGCAGAAATTATTTTAGGAGGGCTCGGGTAGTTTCCTTCAAAGGGATGCTCGTCTGGTGACTTCGCTCTGCTTTTCGGTTATTAGTGGGTACAAGAAACCTCAAAGCAAAGCCCTTCTCCAGGAAACTACCTCGCCTTGGTGTGTGAAACACTGATGTGAGGACTATTTCTGTAAGCGGCCTTGTTGCCGACTCGCGCCCCTCTGTATCTCCCCAGAGGGGAGAACATATAAAGATAAAGACTCGCTGGGAATGCTGTGCGAGGAATAACGAGCACGAGCCTAGCATTGGGATGCTGGTGCGACGAATAAGGAGCACCGTTCAGCATGCCCGCCGAGATGTGAGGCGGGCCGGCTTGCTAAAAGAGCAAGGAGATGTGAGCACCCTGACCGAGCACCATCGGTGCGAGACCAATCAAGCGTGCCGCTGAAGGGAACTTCCTCACCTATTATACTTCATTTTCTTGATGTTGACAATTACGAAATAATGCTATATAATGTATTTTCAAGACATTTAACATATAGGGAGATAAACAAAATGGCGAAGAGATATGATGCCACAAATATTCAGGTCTTAGGTGGTATTGAGGCGGTAAGGAAGCGGCCGGCGATGTATATCGGGGATACCGCAACTTCCGGGCTACACCACCTTGTCTATGAGGTTGTGGATAACTCCATCGATGAAGCGATGGCTGGTTACTGCAAGAATATCTCCGTCACGGTTCATCCCGATAACAGCCTTACTGTTGTTGATGATGGTCGGGGAATTCCGGTGGACCTGCATAAGACGGAAAAGAAACCGGCCTTAGAGGTAGTGATGACGCTCCTTCATGCGGGAGGGAAATTTGACACCAGAACCTACAAGGTGGCCGGAGGGCTACATGGAGTGGGGGTCTCGGTGGTCAACGCTCTCAGCGAATGGTTGGAGGTAAAGGTTAGAAGAGATGGTAAGGTCTACCATCAAAGGTATGAAAGAGGTGCGGTGGTCTCAAAGTTAACCACGATCGGAAGAACCAAACGCACCGGAACCGAAGTAGCCTTCAAACCGGACAGGAAAATCTTTGAGACGGTGGAGTTTGAAGCGGACATTCTCTCCAATCGCCTCAGGGAATTGGCCTTTTTAAATAGTAATCTTGTCATTAAATTTAAGGATGAAAGGAACCAGCAGCAAGAGACCTTTTACTATGAAGGGGGGATTAAGTCTTTCATTCAGCATCTGAATAAAAATAAGAATGTTTTATTCCCTGAGCCATTTTGTTTTAAGAAGGAGGAAAATGGCATTGAGGTAGAATGCGCCCTTCAATATAATGATGGTTATAGCGAGAATATCTTTACCTTTGCCAATACCATCAATACCCAGGAGGGAGGAACGCATCTTTCTGGATTCAAGACCGCTCTTACCCGGGCGATGAATGATTATGCTAAAAATTATGGCGTTCTGGATAAGGGCTCTCTCTCCGGGGAGGATGCCCGAGAAGGATTGGTTGTGGTCTTAAGTGTGAAGCTTCCTGACCCTCAATTTGAAGGACAGACCAAGAGCAAACTTGGTAATACCATTGTAAAGTCGGTGGTAGAAACAGCAATGTTTTCTCAATTTACTACCTTCCTGGAAGAGAATCCTAACGTTGCAACGAGCATCGTTAATAAATCGGTGTTAGCCGCAAGAGCCCGGGATGCCGCTAAGCGCGCAAGGGATCTTACCCGGGCAAAGGGAGGATTGGATCTGGGAAGTCTTCCCGGGAAATTGGCCGACTGCTCAGCAAAAGAGCCAGAAGTTCGGGAACTCTATCTCGTGGAGGGTGATTCTGCGGGAGGAAGTGCGAAACAGGGGCGGGACAGGAAGTTTCAGGCGATCCTGCCTCTGCGGGGCAAAATTATCAATGTGGAGAAGAGCAGATTAGATAAGGTTCTTTCCAATAATGAAATCCGCACAATGATTTCTGCGGTGGGGGCCGGGATTGGGGAGGAGTTTGACATATCCAAGACTCGCTACCATAAAATCATCATTATGACCGATGCCGATATTGATGGTTCCCATATCAGGACGCTCCTTTTAACCTTCTTATACCGGCAGATGCCCGAGATTATCCGTCGGGGTTACTGTTTTATTGCTCAACCTCCGCTTTATCGCGTGAAGAAGGGAAAGAGAGAGGAGTATGTAGAGGATGACAAGGCATTGGATAAAATGCTTTTGAGGTTTGGAAAAGAGCAAATCTCTATTAAGAGAAAAAAAGCTGTCTACAAGGAGAAGGAAATAGAGGAGATATTAAAGGTAATGGAAGGTTTAAAGGAGTTATTTTCGGGGATGAAGCGTCGCGGGCTTGACCCGTTCCTTTATCTTTCCCATGAGAAAAAAGGGAAGCTTCCGCGGCACTTGATCAAGGAGGAAGAAAAAGAGCATTTTTTCTATAATGATCAGGATGTCTCCAGATTTATCAAGGCTAAAGAAAAGCAGCTAAATCTCTTTGATTCTGCCGGGAAAGAAAGCCCGGAGGTCCTGGAGATTTTTGAGGCCAAAGATGTGGAGGAACTTTTAGCAAAACTAAAAGGTTTAGGGATAGAGCCATCTGAATTGGAGAAAAAGATATTAACCATCAAAGAGAAGGAAGCAATAAGCTGTTCTCCTTTAGAACTTTTAGAAAAGGTGAAAGATATTGGTAAGCGTGGCCTCTCTATCCAGAGATATAAGGGCCTGGGAGAGATGAACCCCAAACAGCTATGGGAGACGACAATGGATCCAAAGTCCAGAAGATTTTTGAAGGTGACCTTAGAGGATACGGTAAAGGCCGATGAAACATTTACTATTCTGATGGGGGAGGCGATCGAGCCCAGAAGGGAATTTATTGAGCAACACGCCCTTGAAGTAAAGAACCTGGATATCTGACACTTACCACGAAAGGTAAAAAACACGAAGAATTAAAAAATAAAAAAAAGAACTAAATGACCAAATTTATAACAGAAGAAAAATTTATTTGCCTATGTAAAGATACTCCAACGTTTGCGATTGATTCTGTTGCAAGAATAGTCACCTATGTGGGATTAGATTCTCGGGTGGATATCACAGATTGTATCCCAAATGGAGAGAAGTTGGCGAGGGAAGGAGCAGGGCAAATCAAGAAATCAGGATTCCTGCTTATCACAGATGTAATTGAGGAACTGACCTTAAGGCCAGAAGTGGTCAAGAAGATCGAAGAAAAAATTAGACTGTTCAAAAAAGATAAAGAAAAAGGGAAATAATTTAAATATAGTTTCATTTTTGCATAGGAAGTTTAAATGAGTGCGCCGAGAAAGTTTCTTAATTCTTACTGGTGCAAGTCCAGACTGGGTAAAGATTAGCCAGCAGCCCAGCACCGACTCCCACAGGTAAGAGAGTAATTGACTACCTGAAGCTGGGAGAAGGGAGGTAGCGG
>DAOVGU010000038.1 GCA_030672255.1 bacterium | reverse complement strand
CAGCCTGAGTTATCGCCCCGCCGGCATTCACTACCAGGTTCCCGGATATCGCAGAGGCTCCGCCGTCAAACTCAATCGCATCTACATCAGTAATACTTACATTATTCCCTGAAACTATCTGGATATCCGTAAAGTCATTCGCAGTGTGATCTAAGGTTATATTGTTGCCTGCTCCTGCGGCAAAGGTAGCAACTCCAGCTGTAACTGCACCTGTCTGAGTGATCGCACCAGCAGTTGTAAGGTTTAATGCACCGTTTCCTATAGAAATATTTCCCGAGACATCAAAGTCGCCAGCAGCGTTGGAAATGATAGTGCAATTTTTGTCAGTTAAAGTGATATTATTGCTATTCATATCCACTATGTAGGTGGCATTGGCATACTGGGCAGTTTTACTCTGTGATTCTAAAGTCAATCCGGTTCCTTTAACATCTGCATCTGCAACAGGAGCGGACAGAGTTAACTCTTTTGTAGAATGAATACCCATATTGTCTGTTAGAGTTCCAATATATCCTGCAATAGTGCCCGTATTAATATTTACATTGGAAGCAGGATTGTAATATAAATCCAAATCATCGGCACTATTTATGGTCAAATTACCAGCTGGGAAAATAATATCTTCACCTGCCAGCGTAATACTACCAGTCCCTGTCGTTTCAATTGTTACCAAATTGGTATTAGTTCCTAAAGTAAGTGTGCCAGTTCCATCCTCCCAATCTGTCTGAACTACCGTTGCACCTTCAGTATGGTCGGCTAACAACAGGATATTGCCACTCCCGGTGGTACGGATAACAACTACTCCAGCTGAATCATCTATATCTCCTGCGCCAGTTGCCTGCCATACCTGGTCAACATCTGCAGTTATATTACTTCCTGATATAGTAAATGTTGCAGGGTCAACCAAGAAGAAGGATTTTTTATAACCCTCATGGGACGTACCAATTATATTTCCGCCAGCCCAGTCAACATGATTCTTAGCACTTAGTTCCCCAACACCACCATCTCCAGAAACAGTGCCTCCAGAAATGTTAATCGTCTGACCAGTTTTAGTATATGCATTATCATATGAATAGAGATAAACATTTCCGCCATGGGAGTTAATATCTTTACCCTTTGCCTCAATTAAACTGGAACTTTCAAGTGTTAACTCTTTTTGAGCAATTATTTCTACATTACCGGCAGTAGCGTTATCTTCAGCGTTTACTTTAATGGTCCCGGCATTTGTAATATATTCACCGCTTATCTCAATCGTTCCGCCATCGGCACCTTCTTCAATTGCAGAGACATCAAGAGTCCCTTTATTCTGAATTATTCCCTCACTTTCTGAAACTAAGACAATTTTACCATCACGCTCTACCATTGAACCTGCTTTAACAATACCTTCCTGATTAATCAAGGTATCAAATACATCCTTTACTGCTTCTGTCTGTATATATACTCTGCCACCATCAGCCGTTATTGTCCCTAAATTCTCTACGCCAACGGTAACCTTTTCACCGTCCTGGTCATAGACATTATTTAATACTTCCTTATCTACCGCAGCCTGAATACTACCATCACCACTTATATTTAAAGTAACTTCCCCACCAGCAACCAAATTTACTGTTCCCAAATCGGCATTGATAACACCCAAATTGCTTACAGCACCACCCATCATGGTGACTCCGCTTGCACCAAAAGTATTAATTGTGCCTTCGTTAACTACCGCACCCAGATTTTGCAAACCATCGCTCTTAAAAACATAGTTACTTGATAAGAAATCATCCTGGGAGAGCATCAAGGTTGAAGCAACTAATCCACCTACATCAACCCGGGCGGTAGGGGAAAACAAGATACCATTAGCATTGAGGAGAAAAACATTGCAGTTACCGTTTAAGACGCCCTGGATGTCCGATATAGCACCACTGACATCATTGTGGAGCATAACTGCCGCGGCAGATGGTCCAATATTATTGACCGTATTTTCTACTCCGATGTTAAATCCACCCTGCCAGTTAATCCAGGTCTTGTCATGGGAACCCGCATTGACGGTCATTTCCTTACCGGTAGTAGTAATTGTCGGGTCTCCTATCTGAACATCCGGACCGGAAGGCAGGTCTCCTCCCCACAGAGTGGCGGGCACAGTTAGGCAAGTAGCTAAAGTCACAACAATAAAAACATAAAAACTACGAATAACCTCTTCTGCAATCTTCTTTATCTTCATTTCTCTCCTTTTTGTTTATTCATTTAATTTATTGTATGGAAATTCAAAGTTTTGCTCGAAACATTAGATTCCTGTTTTCACAGGAATGACAGAGGAGCTTGTCATTCCCGAAGTTAGTAATCGGGAATCTAATTTATTATTTCATTTAAAATTCAGCCTCTATTCCTATATGAACTCTATTTTCAGAGCCATCACTCGCATCTTCTGAACCTACGGGAAAACCCCAATCTACTCTACCACGAAAATGTTTATAAAACTCAAATCTTAATCCTAAACCAGCACCGACCAAGAACTTATTTTTCTCTTCACCCACAGCTGGATTCTTAAGAAAACCTTCCCCGAAATCTACAAAATAGACAAACTGCATTGCATCTCTCAAAGAAGCATTTTCTTTACTGCGAGGAAGTTTGAATTCCTTGGGAAAGACAAATGCTGGTGTCCTTAACTCAAAGGTAGAGGCCCAACCATAATCAGCAAGATACTCATTCTCCGGGAATCCTCTGATGCTGTCTGCGCCACCAAGACTGAATTGCTCAGAATTAACTAAAGGATTATCAGCAATTTGACCCTTTGCCGAAGTAACTAAAAGGCACGAAAAAGGCAAGCGATTGACTCTGGTTAATGAACCTACATATTTCACAAACTTACCGCCAGCATCCAACCTGCTTGCGTTCACATCATCTTCATCCATTGAGCCAAGACAGTTAGGCAAACCCACGCGCACCTCATTGGATATAAAGGTTCGGCCTAAACTATCTTTCTCATTAAAACCGATCCCTGCTTTTACGATACGTAATTCATCGTGACTGGTTTCCTCACCCAATATTTGATTGTAGACGCTCACCGCATCCAATCCTAAGGTGAGATTACTACCAAGATTCAATGCTGCTGGAGATGAGAAATCCCTATCAAACAAGGGATGAGCCAAATAAATTCCGAATGCAGTTGCTTTGCCCTCTGGACTGAGAATTTTAAATTGGCCACCGACATCGGCATGACAATGAGCGCCATAAAAGCCCAGGCGAGTGTCATAGCTGGAAATAGGGAAATTATAATCCAAACTGGCAGAATAAACATCAGAGTCCTCGCCCATCTTGAATTTAGCGGATAAAATGTCATCGTGCTTGGAGAAATTATTGTGGGCAAATCCAACGCCAAAGCGGTTTTCGCCGGTATATTCTGTTCCGCGATTGTCATACTCTAGAGAAAAATGCCAGGGTTTCTGTTCTTTTTCCTGTTTCAAGAGAATGCTGGAAGTTCCTGGCTCCTCTCCCGGCAATAATACCACTTTCATAGTTCTACCCGGTTGTTTATTAATCCGATTAACACTCTTCTCTAATTTTTTATAGTTTAAGATTTCTCCTTTTTTAACCAGGAACTTACCTTTAACTGTTTCCTTACTACAATATTCTCCTTCCTCAATATTTATCTCTCCTACTCGACCTTCAACAATCTTAAATTCTACAGTGTTATCGGATATTTCCTGCGTAGGGGCATAGGCTAAACTCGTAACATAACCTTTACTCCGATAAAAAGTGGTGAGCTCATCGGCAACCTTTTTTAAGTCCCTCATCCCCAGTTTTTTACCCCGATACTTTTTCAGAATTGGTTCGAAATCTTCTGCCGCAAATAAAGTTGCCCCACTTAGCGTGATTTCTTCTACAAGGAATTTTGGTTCGGGAGGAAGCAACATCGCTTTGAGTCCGGGAATTACCTCCGCTGCCTTTTCCAGGACTTTCCTCTGCCTTTTAATTACGTTATCCTGCTTGATAACCTTCTTCTCAAGACTATCAACTCTCTGTTGAAGTGTATTTAATCTTTCTATCACAGCGTTGATATCTGGATTCCCAGATGATGGAACATTCTCCGCGTTTACCACAACATTGCTTAGAATAACAGATGCGATAAAGAAACTGGTATATATACCTCCCCAATAAATTTTTCTCATTTCAACCTCCAGTGATTTTCTCATTCCCTTCATTCTACATTTTTCTAATTTCTTGTCAAGTATCTTCTATATTTTGTTTTGCAATTTTAAGAAATGATAGCATATCACCAATCACCAACTCTGTCAAATAAAGGTCAGAGCTTTGTTAAATTCCGCGTAAATATTCAAGTGAACCACGTCCTACCCTTGCTGTCATTCCCGTAGTCAGCCTGCCCCTGCAGGTTGTAAGCAGGGATAAACGGGAATCCACCCCTGATTAAATTAGGGGTCCGCTAAAAAAGGTATTTAATTACAGCAAAATTTTATTATTTAAATTTTACTATAACATACAAAAAATAAAAAGTCAAAACCCCAAAGGGTCATTTCTGCACTTACTCTTAATATTGTCATTCCTGTGAAAACAGGAATCTATTAGATTCCCGCTAACTGACTGCGGGAATGACAACAAGGGAATGATTCGGCAACTACTTCTTTTTGAAGTTCTTCAGTTCCGTGTTAATAATGATGAATTTTCCTTCGGCTCTGGCGACAGGCGTGCCATCTTCAAACTTAACCGAAGCCTGGGCCAAAATTAATTTAGAACGTTCCCCGGTGGTCGTTGCTTCCAGAATTATCTTTTTGCCGGTGGGAACCGGTTTGTAAAAGCGAATGCTCAAAGAAGCGGTTGGGGTATCTTGCCCCGGGCTAATTACCGTGTGGGCAAGATGAACCATCACCTCGTCAAGCAAAGCCGAGATAACTCCCCCATGAAGTATCCCTTTAGGCCCCTCATGTTCCTTTTTAGGTATAAATTCTCCGATTATCTTATCCTTATCTCTTTTAACAATAGCATGTAAACCAAGCGGATTATTCTTGCCACAGACAAAACAATAATCAATATGATTTATTGGCATTTATTTTCTCAACCCCCTCCTCTATTCTCCCCTCCCCTCAAGGGGAGGGGTAAGAGGGAGGGTGACAATTATAAAGTTTTTTTGTTAATCGTAATAATCAATTTTGAAGTAAATCTAATCTCGGCATTAACAGTATTCAAACTATGCTCGGCAATAGCAACAAGATGATAAGGAGAACTCTTTTCCTCTAATGATGTTTTCAAATTCTTCGTCCAAATTCTTATCTTTTTCAAGTTACTCAATCTATTTTCAAGTCTTCTCCTGGCAATTGCCGGGTCTATCGAAGGCAAAAAATAGAGGGAAAGGTCAAGATTAAGGTAAGGTCGCTGGATGATCAGAAAGTTTTTGTTAAGCAACTTATCAAATTCCTCCTTCCCCTTCTCCGTCAGAGAATAGACATATTTTTCCGGTCTTCTCCCAATTTTAGTTCTCTTCTTGGTGATGAGTTTCTTTTTTTCTAAATTTTTAAGGGGATAATAAATGGAAGTGGTAACCACCGGGGTATAGAGAGACATTACTTCGGCGATATTCTTCTTAATCTCATAGCCATGCTTGGGACCATCCTTTAAAAGCCCCAAAATGATTAAATCCTGTCTTATCATCAGTAGGGGGGTCAGGTCTCAACATTTGACAAAATGTATGATGAGTTGTCAAATGTTGAGACCTGACCCCTTTTTATCATTTAAACAGAAAACCAAGAGCGTAGGCTAATCCAAGAGCAAGAAGTAAAGTCAAAATCCAACTAACAAAAATCAGAAAAAGGGTTATTTTATTTACCGTTCTTGCCCCCCGGGCCAAACCCACACCCGCTACCGCTCCCACAATTGCCTGAGAAGAAGAGACCGGAACGCCCAATTGGGTGAAAAGATGAAGCGTAACTGCGGTTGATAAAAGAGCGATTAGTCCGGAAAATGGGTCCAGGGGAGCAATCTTCTTTCCCACGGTAAAGATGACGTTCTTACTATAGGTAAGAATGCCTAAGGAAATACTTGTTCCTCCGATGAATGTCGCTAAAAATGGTGAGAGAACGCCGGCGGCAACAAAGGTCCCGGTGGTATTGGCAACATTATTCGCTCCTAAATTATAGGCGGCATAACAACCAATAAGAAGACAGGAAATTTTCGCCACAGAATTAAAGAGTTGAATATTTTCCACTTTCCTCTGATAAAAATAACGAAAAAAGATAAAAAGAAGATAGGAAATAGCCGCTGCTCCTAAAGGAGTGAACAACCAGCAGAGGATAATTTTGGTCAATTTATGGAGAGAGACACCGATATGGTTTGAGAATCCGATACCAATGATGGAGCCGATTATCGCCTGGGAGGTAGAAACAGGAAAGCCTAACCAGCTCATCAGGTGAACAATAATGCCGGCGGCAAGGGTCGCTATAAAAGCGCTTCTCAAATTCAAAATAGTCACTCCTCCAACCGTAGCAAAACATTTTCTCCCCTCTAACAAAGCCCCTAAAAGAATAAAAATTGCCGCAAGAGTAACAGCCCGCCGATAGTTAATAAGTCCTGAAGTAACCGGAGGACCAAAAATGTTGGCCGCATCATTACTCCCCAATCCCCAGCCAAGATAAACTCCCGGAAGAGCATTAAACATCTCTTAAATTCTCCCCTTGATTGCTAAAACTTCCAGTCTATCCGAGGCATCCTCAGCTCTATCGGAAATATCGCATATCTTGACTACCAACTGCCGAAGCAATATCTTTCGTGCTAATTCAAAATCACTGGAAAAGATTCTTCTCGTTAACTCCTCCTCTTTCTGGTCAACCTCCGCCTCCTTCACATTTACCTTCTGCACCTGCTCTAAAGTGAGGGAAAAGTCCTTAAAGAGATGGGTAAATCCTTCCTTTAAAGGCTGAAAGCAGGAGATAGAATCACTAACAATCTCTTTGAAGGATGGTTTTAAGTCACCGGGAATATCCGGATTTTCCAACATAATCAGGTCACAACAGGATTCTGCCTCATCAGCAATCTTATCGATAGCCTCAACAAAGTTTAAAAAACCTTCCCGCAATAAAGGCAGGAAAGCGCCCTTAAATAGCCTCTTGGTAATTTCCCGACGAAGAGTATCTGCCTCCGATTCCGCTTTGTCAACCTGCAAGCTAAAATTTCTTGCCTCCTCTTTCTCACCATCCAGATATGCCTCAAAAGTCCTTGCCATTTCATTCAAACAGAGTTCGGTCTTTCCCAAATGCTCCCTTGCCAAATTAACACTTTCTTCTTCCTGTTTCCTCATTTTTTCTCTCCTCGTTTTATATGCCATTTTTTAGCCAGGTTCTCTACGCTTATTCCCTTGCCTTCTGAATCTTCCTCTCTCCTGATACGACGCAATTCTTTGATAAATTCTGGATTTCTGGATAACAGCCAGTCCTCTAAATCCTCCAGTGTTTCCGCACTCTCCAGAGTTGTTTTAGGAATAGATACCATCTCTACTTTTCCCATTTTTCTCTCCTTTTTAACATCATTTCCACAAGGAATCCTTTATCTGCCTCTTGTCTATACGCCTCCAATAGTCCAATAGAGTTTTTCCTTAATCACTTCTCAACATCCTTTTTTAGTTCCTTCCCGCTTCGGTAAATTTCATAGTTCCCTTTTTTTATCTCTTCTTCAGACCTTTTAATTGGCTCTTGCCATCTTTTACTCCAGAAGTAGACTTGATTTTTCCTGACAACACGTACAGAATTCATTATGATTTCTCCATCCTTCTCTTGAAAACTAACAAGATCTTTTCAAAAATTATGGCAAATAGGAATACAGTACCGAAGAATTCCAGGATTATTTCAAGAGGAAATTTTTTCATCTTATCTACAAATACTTTTAGATTCTTTGTCGTAAATAAAAGATATTCCCAATTAAAAATCCGATTCTTCACTTTTCTCTTCTCTTGCCATTTGTTTTAATATTTTTCTAGAACATATCCGCAAGAGACCTACTTTTCTAATGCAATCATAGTCTAATAACATTCTCGTTTTTCTCCCAATCCATTCATATTCTTCTTCACCTGACAATTCCAATTTGCGACCCCTTCCAAATTTTTTGAAAATAGCGTCTTTTAAAGCACACCAGTTTACATAACCTTTCGTATAAATCCATACATCACAAAATTTCCCTCTCCAAAAATCATACTTAATTGTTTCAATCTTTGCTGACCCTATCACAAGTTTATCTCCTTTTCTTGTATAAGTATATATTTCCTGAAAAAGTCCACTTCGTCGAATTCTTAAACGTTTCATGCCAGAAAGAGTTCTTATATCCGTTCCCCACCTAATACCTCTAAATCCATCTGGCTCTGAACCTGGTTTGAAGCCTTCTGCCATAGCAAAATTACTTACCAGAAGCAAACTTACAATAACTGTTAAAAGTTTAACCTTCTCCATTTTTGTCTTCCCATTTTTTCAGCATTGACTTTTCTTTAGCAGTCAGTTTAGTAGAATATTTTAATTTGCTAATTATTATTTTTGGATTAGTGTCTTTTTTGATTTTTTTAATTTCGTTCTCTGGAAGTATGCCTGATAGAACAATTGTTTCTTCACCACATTTCAGAAACCATTGGTTCTCCTCATTTATTAATTCTATTCTACACATTTTATCCTTTTTCCTCTTATATGATTTATATCCTCACAACATTACTTGCCTGCGGTCCTTTTTCACCTTCAGTAATCTCAAACTCAACCTCATCACCTTCTTGTAAGGTCTTTTGAAACTTTTACTACATTAGTCATTGTCTGAATATTACAATTCCTCCCACACCTCTCTATCAATTTTTGCCTGTTTGAGAATCCTGGAGAGTAATTCTTTACCAATATCACCTTGATGAGGGTTAGGAACCCACAAGACAATTTCACCTTTAACCATAAACTGGTGTCTCGTTCCAGAATAAGGACCTTCAAAACCTAAAGATCTTAAATAATGTATCAGCTCTCTCCTTTTTATAGAGCCAAAGCGAGGCATCAGACTGTTTCCTTAACTCTCAACTCAATCCCGTTAATTATTGGTAACGATAAGTTACGAGATATTCTAAAGAAAATCCATTCCTCTAGAATGCTCTCCAATTCATCCCGGCATTTCTCCAGAGTCTCAGCATTTGCATAAACACCATCGAAGCCAGGGATCTCCCCATAAAATGTGTTATCATCAGAAAGGATCTCATACTTTGCTTTCTCCATTGCAGCATGGATATATTCTATTAGCATCTCTCCTCCTTATTTTAGAGACTTTTCAAGGATTTATCCAAAATATCAATTGCTTTATCAATCTCCTTTTTAGTGACAATTAAAGGGGGCATAATACGGAGAACATTTTTCTGGGTGCAGTTAATTAAAAGACCATTTTTCAAAGCCTTCTCTACAATTTCCTGACAAGGTATTTTTAGCTCTACGCCAAGCATCAGCCCCAGACCCCTAATCTCTTTGATAAAAGGATATTTTTTCTTTAAATCTTCCAATTTTTTAAGTAGGTATTTACCCATCTTCTTGGTATTCTCCAGCAGATGTTCCTTTTCTATCGTTTTCAATACCGCAAGAGCGGCAGAGCAGGCAAGAGGACTGCCACCAAAGGTAGAGGCATGCGTTCCCGGGAGCATTAAATCAGCAATTTCCTTCTTTGCGATGAGGGCAGCAATCGGAAATCCTCCTCCCAAAGTCTTGGCCAGAGTTATTACATCCGGGAGCACCCCAAAATTTTGATAGCAGAAAAACCTTCCGGTTCTGCCCATACCGGTCTGCACTTCATCAAAGACAAGAAGAATCTTCCTTTTGTCGCAGAGCCTTCTTAAAGAGAGAAGATAATCCTTTTTAGCAATATTAATCCCCCCTTCTCCTTGAATCGGCTCTAAGAAGATGGCTACCGTTTTTTTGGTGATTGCATTTTGAATAGCCTTTAAGTTATTGAAGGGAACTATTTTAAACCCTTCCGGTAAAGGTGAAAACCCCTCCTTTACCTTTTTTTGTCCGGTTAGGGTTAGGGTAGCCAGGGTCCGGCCATGAAAGGAATTTTTCATCGAGATAATCTGATACCGCTGCTCCTTTTTTCCATAAAGCCGGGCCAATTTGATCGCGGCCTCATTTGCCTCGGCTCCCGAATTACAGAAGAAGCATTTCCCGCCAAAGGAAAAACGCGATAATTTTTCTGCCAATTTTCCCTGGAGTTTATTATAGTAATTATTGGAGACATGCAAAAGAATTTTGCTCTGCTCTCTGATTGCGGCTACAACCTTTGGAGAACAATGCCCCAAACCGCTTACCGCCCATCCCGGGAAAAAGTCAAGATATTTTTTCCCTTTAAGACTCCAAACATTCACTCCTTTACCCTTGGCCATTACCAACGGATATTGTTTATAACAAGGAATGATAAATTTTTTATAAAGGGAAAAAATTTGCTGTTCCTTCATTCTTTTCTTTCTAAAACAATCTCTGTGCCAACTCCCCTATTGGTAAAGATTTCTAAAAGAAGACTGTGGGAAAGATGACCATTAACAATATGCACCTTATTTACCCCTGCTTCCAGACTCCTCATCCCCGCTCTTACCTTAGGAAGCATCCCTTCCGTAATCACCTTCTCCTCAATTAAAGCCCCGGCCTCTTCCCTGGTCAGGATAGAGATTAAGGTCTCGGGGTTCTCGGGATTACGCATAATCCCCTTAACATTGGTAATGAAAACAAGTTTTTCCGCTCTTATATCTGAGGCAATTTCGGCCGCGGCGGTATCGGCATTAAGATTATAGAGCTTTTGATCTTCCCCCAAACCTATGGGTGGAATTACCGGAATAAAACCCTGATTCAATGGTTCTTTTAAAAGTTCTCTTTTAACCTGGATAACCTCACCAACAAAACCGAGGTCAACTTCCTCGGAGAAACTCTTTTTTGCCTTAAGGAGTCCATCCTCCGGTAGAATACCTTTCGCTTTTCCTCCCAATTTTTTAATTTGTTCAACAAGTTTATCATTAAGCTCAAGCAATACCTCTTTCACGATTTTAACCGTTTCCCCATCGGTGACCCTGAGCCCATCCACAAATTTAGTTTCTTTCCCCTCTGCGGACAACCTCTCCGTGATAAAATGGCCTCCCCCATGAATAATTAGCGGCTTCATCCCTACCGCGGACATAAAGATGATATCCAGGAGAATAGATTTAACTGTAGTTTCATTCTCCATCAGATTACCACCATACTTAATTACCACTGTTTTCCCCTTAAATCTTTGAATATAAGGGAGAGCCTCAATCAATATATCTGCCTTCTTAATAATATCTTCCATCATTTTCTCCAATACTCCTTTCGTTTATCTCGTTCACGCTTTCCCTATAGTTTTTCTCCGGAGATTAATTTTTCCTTTATCTCTCCGTACTTCTCCATTGTTTTTCTCACAATCTCCTCCGGCAAAGGAGGGGGTGGGGAACTTTTATCCCACTCTATCTTTATTAAATAATCCCTGACAAACTGCTTGTCCAAACTCTCCGGGGAAATTCCTATCCGATACTTATCCTCTTCCCAAAAGCGTGAGGAATCAGGGGTGAAAATTTCGTCAATGAGAATTAATTGGTCATCAATAAGGCCAAACTCAAATTTGGTGTCGGCAATAATAATGCCTTTTTTTAAAGCATACTTGGTTGCCTTTTCATAAAGAGCAAGGGAAACCTCCTTCAATCGTTCTGCCAATGTCTCACCTATTCTTTTTTTGAGTTCCTGAATATCAATATTCATATCATGCCCGGTTTCCTCCTTGGTCGCAGGAGTAAAGATAGGAGAAGGCAATTTTTCCGATTCCTTTAAGCCCGCCGGCAACTTAACCCCGCAGATTGAGTTTTTCTCTTGATATTCCTTCCAACCACTACCGGCAAGATACCCCCGAACCACACACTCAATATTAACCTTTTTTGTTTTTTTTACAATCATCATTCTGTCCATTAAATTTTTCTGAAAGGAAGAGAGTGACTCAGGGAGGTCTCTCACATCTGCCGAAAGGAGATGATTGGGAATAATCTCTTTAGTTCGGTCAAACCAGAAAACGGAAATTTGCGTCAGAACCTTCCCTTTATCCGGAATTGCTGTCGGAAGGATGTAGTCAAAGGCAGAAATCCTGTCGGTGGCAACCATCAAAATTTTATCATCCAAACCATACAATTCCCTCACCTTCCCCGAGTAAAGAAGAGGTAAAGGCAACTTCAATTTAACTAAAGCTTCATTCATTTTTTGAGAGTTTCTTTAGTCTAAAAAACAGTTCTTCGTAGACTCTTGCATCCCGACAAATACCTATCCTGATTACCAAAACCAAAATTTTATTCTTTACAATTCTGTAGATAACGCGAAAATCTCCTACAGATAATCTCCAATAGCCTTTGAACTCACCACGCAGTGGTTTGCCATAGGATTCCGGGTCTAGGGAAAGTTTTTTTCTTATTGTTCTGAGAACGTAGGATTGATGGGAAGGGTCAATTTTCTTAAAGTCTTCCTCAGTCACCAAACGGTGAATTTTAATCTGCCACATTATCTAGCTTTAACCTTTCCCTCCACTTTCTCAATATCTATGTAATCAGTAGGCTTGGAATGAGATTCCCTTTCCCTGGCTAAATATCCCAGGGCAACATCCTCTAAGATATCTAAAATCTCCTCCATCTCATCATATTTCTTTATCGCCAAAAGCACCGCTACCGGTTTATTCCGCTTCCCAATTAAGACCTTATGCTTTCTTGCTTCCTCCAGTATCTTATCGATATTAGTTCTTAATTCAGAAACGCCAACCAGCGTAGTATCCTCTTTTACAGTAATCATCTTTGCTTCACCTCCAGAGTAAATATATCATGATACCATTAAATTGTCAAATAAACATTACATTCAATAAACAATTCAATTGGCAATTGCATGTATTTTTTCTTCTTTCCTTTCTTTATCAATAACGGAACTGTCTCTGGGCTTTCCGCCTAAGATATCTCATTATAAAAATAGTCGCTGTCCCTATTTTCCTATTTTCTGGTCATGCCCGCTTTCCTCCTTTGTCGCCGGAGTAAAGATGGGTTGCGGTAATTTCTCCGATTGCTTCAATCCTGTCGGCAGCTTAATCCCACAGATTGAGTTTTTCTCTTGATATTCCTTCCAACCACTACCGGCAAGATACCCCCGAACCACACACTCAATATTAATCTTTTTTGTTTTTTTTACAATCATCATTCTATCACTTAAGAGTTCCCGAAAGGAAGCAAGAGATTGGGGAAGGTCCTCAATCCCTGCCGAAAGGAGATGATTGGGAATAATCTCTCTGGTATAGTCAAACCAGAAAACGGAAATTTGCGTCAGAACCTTCCCTGTCTCCGGCATTGGCGTAGGAAGGATGCAGTCAAAGGCAGAGATGCGGTCGGTGGCCACCATCAGGAACCTATCCCCCAAATCATAAAGCTCCCTCACCTTCCCCGAGTAAAAGAGAGGTAAGGGTAACTTTAACTTAACTAAAGCTTCATTCATTTTTCTGGAAAGTAGGAGGCAGCTGTTTTTTCGCTCTCCCAGACAGTGACCTTAGCCACCTTAATTTTTTTATTTTTAGCAAATAAAACTTGTAGTTTTTGATAAAGATAGTAAGCGATATTCTCGGAGGTCGGGCTAATCTTTTTAAAGAAAGGAATTTCATTTAAGTACTGATGGTCAAGGGGGGCTATTACCTCCTTTAATCTTCTCTTTGCCTCCTTGAAGTCTAGCAGAACTCCTGTTCTTTTCAATTTGCTTCCCGATAAGAAAAGCTGGACTTTCCAATTATGGCCATGCAGTCTCTCGCATTTTTTGTTGACTGTTTTAAGCCGATGGGCCGCAGAAAAACTTGATTCCACCATCAATTCAAACATATTTTTTCCTTAATTAGGGGAAGAAAAAAACCTAAGAAAATCAAAACTGCACCAGAAATTA
>DAOVGU010000115.1 GCA_030672255.1 bacterium | reverse complement strand
TCTCTATTGCCTGGCTGAAATCCTTTATTGCTTCACGCATTTCCCCTTTCAGGCTATAAACAATCCCCCGGCTACAATAGGGGTTAGCAAATTTTGGGTTAAGCGAGATCGCTTTGTTAAAATCAGATATTGCTTTATCATACTGTTTTTTCCTGCCATAAATGGCACCTCTATTGCTGTAGAGTTCAGGAGTATCGGGGGCAAATTTTAACGCCAAATTAAAATCGGACAATGCTTTATCGTACTTTTTGTACTTCTTGTCAAAAACAACTCCACGGGTATTTAAAATGTGGACTAGGGACTCTTTCCTTGATAAATTCCTAAGATATACTCCCTTTGAAATACTCTCCGGGGGTATATTGTGGGCTAACTTGTAATAATAATTTGTGAGATTTAATCCTCTTTGCATTGTCTCTATATTCTGTCTGAATTTACCATCATCATACCGGATAAAGTAATGTTTTGGAGCAGTAACAAAATAAACTGGCAAGTTGAGTTTTTGGGTTAAAGAAAGATAAAGGATAGACAGCCCCAGGCAGTCTCCTCGTTTTTTCTCAATTACTTCATTGAGAAAAGAATCTAATAAGTCATTTTCACTACCAGCAAATTCCTTTTCTTCAAAGAGATAGTTATTGATAATCCTGATTGTTCTTCGGGGGTCTCCTTGCTTATGTCTGTTAATTTTCTTCCTCAAGGAATCAGCCATCCTATCTATTTGCTTCAGGTATTTATCAATATCAAGCCCGGGCTCTATTCCTTTGGCTATAATAAGGGAAGCTAAAGCAATGTCAATTTTTTCTTCAGGCAGGTTTAGAATTTGCTCTATTTTTTGAGGGTGGATTGTTTGAGTGAGAGAGGAATCTGAGTTAAAGAAAACAGCAGAGAAGGCTAATAAAAATGTTACAGAAAATAGTCTTTTATTCTTCTGCCAGCATTGCATCTAATCTTTGTTTGTCGTTGCTTTACTTAACCACAGCAAAGACTTCAATCCCACTCTCACTAGTGCTCTCAGAGATGGTTTATTCCTGATGAAATTAGCAATTGGAGGAGAGGTTTTATAGTAGACTTTAATAAAGTTTCTCCCAATAACTGTCTTCATTAAAATATTATCCCGAAATTCAGAAAGAGTCTTTACTTCCTCAGCCACTGGTGTGCCAAAAGCTGCTGTTGCAATAAAACAACTCCCGCCTCCGCCACTTGTGGAAATATCGTGGGCCGTTGAAGAAGAACTCCAACGCTCAAAATCAACCCCCTGGTCTATATCAGTATCGGTAACAGTAACATCCTTGGCATCTGGATAGAAGGAATATCCCATTTGATATGGGGTGAGAGAATATGTCCCCTCAGAGAGAGAAAGAAATTCATAATATCCGTCAGTTATAGTATATGCGTCATCTTTCTTGTCTCCGGATAAGGTGATTAACACCTCCCCAACTCCCGTTGAGCTATCCTCTGAAAATACCTGCCCTTTAATATAGTATATTGGCTCGCCATCATCTGGATAAAGAGCGGTGATACCCGCTTTATCATCCTCGGAAAGTAAAAGATGTTCCTCGTAGCTCTCTCTCATCACAGAATCGAATGTTTCTTCCCATGTCAAACCAAGGCAAGCGCCGGCCATCGTCACAGCTACGCTTTGAATGTTTACCCCTGTCCAGGAAACCCCGCCATTATATTCTACATCAAATTCGGTAAGTTCATTGGTATCCTCATCATAGAAAGTGTATGCTATGGCATATTCTGAACCCATGCCGTCACCGGTCCGATTCCAGGAGATTACATTATGGCCATCTGCTTCCCCATAAGGAGCAGAGGCAGTCATCTCCGAAGTATCATCTGTGCAAAGAAATTCAAAATAACTTGTAGAAACTTCATTCCACATCTCAAATCCATCCTTAACAGCAGATACCCAACCTACAGGTGGCGAAGGAGTGAGGTCTGAGCCGGGATTAATTATATAGGAAACGGGAATCTTATCGTCAGGCCATTTTAGACCAGTTCTCTGATAAGGATATATCTTGTATCTATTGGTAGATAGAATAAAAGCTAAAATAATTAAAAGGGGTATAAAAAATTTGATGTTTTTATTTCGCATTTAATTTTTACAGGAATTAATAAGAATTTGGATACCTTTTGTGAATTTATCCAGGGATAAATTTTCAGAGCCTTTATCCATTCTTTGGAATTGCTTTATAACTTCACCCAAGGACATCTCCTGGTATTTGGTCTTTTCAGAAATTTCTTCCTCAAATCCTGGAGGAGAATTCCCTTTGTTGTTTACAACTACTCTTTCACCATTCTTGTCTTTTTTAATATTGAACTTACCTTGTAACCAGCCAACAACGGGACAATACAGACTTTCATCAGATTTCAAAAAGAGATATATTTCTTCTTCCTTCTTAAACTCAGGCATACCAAAAACTTTCATTGTTTTACCACCAACCTTACCACCAAGAAGCCTGACAGTGATTTTATCGTTACTTGGGCCTTTAATTGTTTTTTCTACTATAATTGTTACATAGGTATAAATCTTTTTACTGCCTTCAGAGCATTTACAACTTACTTCTGATACCTCACCGAGAATAACAATATCTGCTTCTTCGGTCAGCTCGGAGAAAGTCAGTTTTTTAGAGATTGCTATTGAACTTTCAATAGGGAATACCAGTAAAACAAAAATAATTATTCCTAAACCAACAATTATTTTCTTCATTTAGTTA
>DAOVGU010000180.1 GCA_030672255.1 bacterium | reverse complement strand
AAGATTCAGGGTATTGGAGCTGGCTTCATTCCTGAGGTTCTGAAAATGAGGGTTGTTGATGAGGTAATTAAGGTAAGTAATGAAGATGCGGAAATAATGGCGAAAAGGCTGGTTAAGGAAGAAGGAATCTTAGCCGGTATTTCCTCCGGGGCAGCAACCTGGGCCGCGATAGAGGTAGGAAAAAGGAAAGAAAGCAAGGATAAACTTATTATCGTGATTTTGCCCGATACGGGAGAAAGATATCTATCTACCTTTCTGTCATTCTGACCCAGCACTTATTCCAGCGAGAGTGAAAGCTATCTGTAATAAGTGCTGGGGAAGAATCTAATTTTTTGTATGGAATTTCAAAGTTGTACTCAATAAAATCAGGCAAAGCAAGCTTTGCCACTACATAACCCCGTATTAAATACGGGGGTAGTTGCCGTCCCTGCGGTGATTCCTGCTTTTGCAGGAAGGGATTGCTCGGCTAATTTTACAGTGTAGGAAAGTATAAAACATCTACAATAGCCCCTGATTTAATCAGGGGTTAGCCACTACATAAGCAAAGTAAACTTTGCCACTACATAAAAAGATGTAGTAGTCGAGCTTGCTCGGCTAATTTTAAAAAAATGGCAATAAAAAAATTACTTAAGTTACAGAAGATTCTGAAAGAAATGAGTAGAGGAGTGCTTATTGCCTATTCCGGAGGAGTTGACAGCAGCCTTCTCTTAAAGGTGGCGAAGGATACCTTAGGGAAGAAGAATGTATTGGCGGTGACGGCAGACTCGCCAATCTATCCCAAGGAAGAAATTGAGGAAGCAGAAAAAATGGCAAAAAATTTTGGTATACGCCATTTAAGGATAAAAACTGAAGAACTAAAAAATTCCTATTTTCTCCAGAATTCGCCAGAAAGATGTTATCATTGCAAGAGAAAACTATTTGCTGAGCTAACCAATTTAGCCCAAAAGGAAAATTTATCTTTTGTTCTTGATGGCACAAATAGTGATGATGATAAGGATTTTCGTCCCGGGACAAAAGCGGCCAGAGAGTTCAAGGTGAGGAGCCCTTTGAAGGAGGCAGGATTTACAAAGGAAGAGATTCGTAACTTATCAAAAAAGTTAAACCTTCCCACCTGGAATAAGCCCGCGTTGGCCTGTCTTGCCACAAGATTTCCTTATGGAAGAAAGATAACCAAAGAAGATCTGGCTAAAGTTTACCAGGCAGAAAAATTCTTAAGAAAGCTTGGGGTTAAACAGGTAAGGGTGAGAGACCATAACCACATTGTTAGAATTGAGGTCTTGCAAAAGGATATCTCCGAGATATTAAAAGAGAGGAACAAAATCATTTCTAAGTTCAAAAAATTAGGTTATCGTCACATAACCGTCGATCTTGAAGGATATCACTCTGGCAGCATGAACCCTGATCCATAGCGTGCGCTCAGACCATCGGCAGAAACATCTATCTGCCGGCGGCAGACTTACGTTGCAATTTCCAAACGTCTTTCTCCATATTGTTGCCGGCAACCATCCATAACGCACTGTCGTAGACAAATACACTGGCTGCATGTCTGGGATTCCACGGCGTATCCGGCAGCTCATACCAGTTTATCCCATCCGGAGAATACCAAACATCATTTCGGTTTTCCCTATTCCATCCCTCCATCACCCACATCTTATTGTCAAAAACAGCAACGTCGTGGTATTGCCTGGGTCTCCAGGGGGCAGATTCGACATGACATTCCCAGTTCACCCCATCCGGAGAACTCCAAACGTCATTATAGAATTTCCTTTCCGGGAACTTAGGTGTATTATAAGTCCCTCCGCCAAGGATCCACATCCTGTTCTTAAAGACAACATTGCCTCCGATCATTCCGCGATTCGGCCAGGAGAGTTTCTTGGTATTCACTTTTTCCCAATTGATGCCGTCGGAGGAACACCATATATCGTCATAGAACAGATGTTCGGCCGGAGCGTAATGCGGCAGGGTCTGCCCTCCCATGACCCAGATTTTGTCCTTGAACACCAGCGTATAGTGCAAAACTCTTGGCCCCCAGGGAACCTTCAGATTTACACAAGTCCATGTTTTTCCATCTTTTGAGTTCCACACGTCGTATTGATAGTGTCTCTGGTTCACATCACCACCGATAATCCACATCTTTTTCTTGTAGACAACATAGCCTGCGGTATGCCTGCCTTCCCAGTCAAGAGCCGGGTCAAAACCCTCATCAACAAACGTGTTTGGTTTTTCCAGGGACCAAGTCACACCGTCTGTTGAACTCCAAACTTCATTGTTGCAAATCCTTGGGAAATTTTCTTTGTCTTCCGGACTCCAGCCCCCTAATAGCCACATCTTTCCTTTGAACACCAGCGCCCCCGCTCCATCCCGGGGAGCATATGCGGCATCGTTGGTCACGTTAATCCACTCGTAGCCCAAGACCTCTTTTTCCATTCTATCTTCCAGATTATACTTCCTCCTACGTTCCAACGTCAACCCTATTCTTTTCCTGCCGGATTTTTAAGATATCCTCCTTTCTACCGATTTACTTACCTACTTACCTACATGAGTTTGACAATTTTAAAATGCAGTGTTACAATTTAGTTAAAACGTTTTTAGTAATTAATCAGATGGCGATAACAATTAGAGATATTGCGAAATGTGCACAGACCTCTGTATCGGCAGTTTCCCTTGTGCTCAATGAGAAATGGGAGAAAAAAGTGCCCAAAGATACAGTAGCGAGAGTGAAACAGGCAATCAAGAAATATCATTATGTTCAGAACCCAGTGGGAAGAGGTCTGGCTCTGAAGAAGAAATTCAGAATATCTTTGGGTATCTATGGCTCCTTGATGGAGCATCCTCTTATCGGAGCATTTAGTTTCCATGAACTTCTCTCTTATGTGGCAAGTATAATTAGCCAGTCCGGTTATGCGATAGACATAATTCAAGTAAATACTCACCATGGGATTAAAAAGATGTGTGATGAAATTATCTCGAACGGAAATGACGGAATAATATTTCTGGGCTGGGACCAAAAGGTTATAAAAAATATATTACACAAGATAGAGAGGATATCTTTTCCATACATAGTTGTGGATTGCAATCTAAATGATAAAAGCCTTTCATATACTTACACCGATATGTCAGCAAGTACAGAAATTGCTATAACTCATCTTATAAAAAATGGTCACAAACGTATAGGTTTTATAAGAGCAGAGTTAAGTAAAAGTAGATTCCTTCCAAAGTTGAAAGGATATAAAATGGCGATAAAAAAATGTGGTATCAGATTTAATGATAGACTTGTAGCGGATAATTCAAATCCCAACCCAATATTAAGTGGTTACAATGCTTGCCAAAAAGTCTTATCTCTGAGGCCTAAACCAGGAGCGGTTTTCTGTTCAGATAACTTAGCGGCATTGGGTGTATTGATGTTTTTGAAAGAAAAGAAGATTAAAGTTCCTGATGATTTAGAACTTATTGGTTATGGAGACTTAACGTTTGCGAATTTAGCCATTCCACCCCTCTCTTATGTTTGCAGGTCAATAATGGAGCAAGGGAAAAAATCTGTTCAGTTTATTCTCAAACGGATGGAAAAAAAGAGAGATAATTCATCTCAGCAGATTAGATTTGATGAGGAATTGGTAATTCAGGGAACCTGTAGATAAAAAGGAGGAGCTATGTCTTCTCGCCAGACCTTATTTAGTGATGTGTGTGGCACTATGGATGAATTGAAGTGGCTGTTATACGAAGAGTATGACCGAGTAGCTTCAAATCCTTCTGGTTTCCTTGAGCCTCTTTTAAACCCGGTTCTACCGGCCGGAAGTATCGGAGAAAGTTGCCTTGATTTAGGAGGTTTAAGGGAATGAATAAATGGTTAGAAGAAATGAATATTGTTCATCGTAGGCATAACGGACAGTTAGAAATAAGATATAGTAGGACAAAGAAAACTATTGTTCCTATCTGCGTTAGTGATGTTCGGATAGATAACAGGAAGGGTGAAGTATGCGAAAAGATACCATAAAACGGTCGCCGGATATTAAAGTTTTAGAATCAAAAAACATAGCTTGGAGTTTGCTTCCACGACGCCAATCCAGCGGATGCAATATGGCCATTCTCGTGCAGCGATTTGAACCTGGAGGTAATTTTCAAGAACACTCGCACGACCTGGAACAGTTCTTATATATCAATAAGGGCCAAATTGAAATGACAATCGGTGGAAAAACCGAGGTATACACTGAAGGTGACTTTGTATCAGTGACCCGCAATGAGTCTCATTCCGGACGCAATGTCTCAGATAATATCTGTGAACTCATTGTAATAGATTATTGGCCAGCAGACAGCCAAGACCGTATCGGCCTGGATTAATCCAACCATTCCCGGGCATGAGGAAAGGTATAATGAGCAAACTGTTTTACAGTGATTCTGGAAGAACAGTCCGTTTCCTGAACGAAGAATTGTCATGCCGAAGACATGCACAAAAGAGATTTACCCTGCCCTCAAATATTTCTTCTGGAGGCACACTTTACATTTACTGTCAATCCCATCCCGGTTGCAGGCTTCCATTAAACATCTGTGTTAACGGAAATTCATTCACTTTTGAACCGGGTGATATTGGCTTTATGCACTGGTTCTCACTTCCTTTAAAAGCCGAAAATCTATGTGTCGGAGCCAATATTATTGAACTCTGGTCGGAAGATATTGCGATGGACGGATGGATTTTGGGCATAGACGGGACTGTTAAAAATAAGAACAGCAAATTGAGCCTTGATAGGGGTAAGAATTGGCAGAACGATTTTATGACCATACATCACTGCCTTCGTGGGGAATATATAATCAGGTTGCGACTTAATGATTTGAATCTTAACGATCCTGCCCCACCTGAAATTATATGGCCTGACCCTGATTCTTTGATATTCAAAGAATTGATTAAGGCCATCCCGGGAGAAATTCAAAAAATAAAGGACCAATGGGAAAAAGCTCTTGCACTTTCGTCCTGGACAACAACCCAATGGGACTACCGTAATTCAAACCAAGGTGTGGAATATGCACCTTGGGACCCTCTGACAATTCTATCATGGGGGAAAAATGCGTATGGTCAGGAAAAAAAAGATCCTGTAACAATGTGTGTACACTATGGTATAGTCTTCGCTTCTGCGGCAATGGCTCTTGGCATTCCGGCACGTCTTATCTGTTGCACCGATGAATTTAATAGCAATGCAGGCCATTTTGTAAGTGAAGTCTGGATTGGAAAGTGGAGGAAGTGGTGCCAGGTTGATGCAAATTCTGATTTGACATACGTAAACAATGGTATTCCAATGTCAGTTGGTGAGCTGTATGAGAAAGGAACTTTCTTGAAGAAATTGGCAGTTAAAGGGACTGGTTTTGCACATCATTCGGAATATATGCGCCGATTTGTTGAGGAAAGCCTGCTTACCGGAAAGTCTTTCAAGTTCTGGGCTGTCTGGCTGCGCAATGATTTTTGTGAAAACCCAAAAGTCAGGCTACCATCTCATGGAGTCGGTTGTTATGCTGAAACGGAATGGGTCTGGGCAAAACCCGCCAAGGGCGAGTTGCATGGGATGTTTCCATACCATCTTGAACAAAATCTTTTGAAAAAGGAACCACCTGAAAAATGGCGAAATATCTGAAGAGACTTTCTCTTTCTATTCAAAAGTACGAAAATCCAATTATAATAAAATCCCGATTTTCCTTTAATTATGAGAGGTTTGAAGAACCCAAATTAAGGATATTGAGGGAGAGGTATAACTTGGGTAAGGTAGTAAAAAAAGGAAAGGACGAATTTAGAAAGATGGTTCTTCTCCGGGAATGGGTGAAAAGCCAGTGGTGGCATGGAACTCCAAGCAAGGAGGGGAATAAGCCAGATGCACTTCACATTCTCAGGAGGGTAAGGAAAGGCGAGCAGTTTTTCTGTGACCATTACAGTGTTACTTTTATCCAGTGTGCTTTAAGTCTGGGTTGGAATGCTAGGCGAGTGGCTATCCACACCAGCGGCTATAATGGTCACACAGTGGCAGAGATATGGTCAAATCAGTATAAGAAATGGATTATAATGGATACTGATTTTAATATACACTATGAAAGAAACGGAATCCCTTTGAATGCTTTAGAACTTCACAAGATATGGATTAATGAGGGAAGCGATGGTATTCAAAAGATTAAAATCTGCAAGGGCAAACCTCGTCCTAAGAGTAATGGAGAAATGTTGTGCTGTCCCTGGAGGTTAGTAGACTACTATTATCGGTTTGGCATTACTCTGGGAAATGACTTCTTTTCAAGAGCCAAAAAAGGTAAAATTTTGGGATGGGATCTTCTTCCTCCTGCTGCCTGGTGGTTTGACGAAAAAACCATTAAGATAAAGGGAGCGAAGTATTTAACAGATAAAGAATCAGAGCTTTACTGGACGTTAAATCAGACGTATATAGAGCCCAAACCTCACAGAGCTAATGTTCTTAGTGTGGATTTGAATACTTTTACCCCCAATTTTAAGGAATTTTTAGTTAAGATAGATAATCGACCGTTAAAGAAGAAAGGCTCTCGTTTCTTGTGGAAACTTCACTCCGGAATAAACAAGATAGAAGCAAAAGCAATAAATAAATTCGGGATAGAAGGTATTCCCAGTTATATTTGCGTTGAAAGGAGAAAGTTATGAAGATTGATTCAGCCCCTAAGTGGCTGCAGGAAGCAGAGATAATTAATGAGTGGCCTCGAAGTCCACAAGGAAGTGCATCGCCAACATTGGAAGGCCAGGATTTAGGCAAGATTCCGCTTCTTACTCATATTCCTTGTTCTAAGTCTGCGATAGAAGAGGCTCATAGAAGAAAGATACGGGTGTTGATATATGCAGCATTTATGGATACCCTCTATGGTGGAGAAGGGTATACCGGACGTCCCTTGTATCGGGATAAGGATGCAGATATGCTTTTGATTGATAAAGATGGCAGGTTTATGAATACAGTGATGGATGGTACATACCGTATGAATAGATACCTGGTATGTGCCAACAGTAAGAAATATCTTGATAAGGCATTGGATTATGTTAAGAGTCTTATGGATATGGGTGCAGATGGTCTCTTCATTGACAATGTGGGGCCACGGGAAAGTTGCTATGGGCACAATCTGCCTGTTGGATATTCACAGAGGTACAAGACTGTAATTGTTCCTTGGCCAGGAATGAAAAAACAGTATGATAAGGAGATTAACCGTCTCCCTGTACATAAGCATCTCTATCCCAACAAAGACCATAACTATGCATTTGCCAGGTTTCTTGAAAAGATAAGGGATGTGGTGAAAAGCTATAATCCTGAGAATGTAGTTATTCTTAATGGTGGAGGACTTCCAGAGGAGGGTGGTTTTGCTCAGTATGGTGATGGAACAATGATTGAATCCTTTATCTGTAGTTGGGCATGGAATAAGAGACAATATACCTATACCTCGGCATTAAAGATGGTAGAAGCATATAAAGATTATTTGGCCAGAGGGAAAGTAGTTGTAGCTCTGAGTTATCTGGGATATACGCCCTACGGAATAAATGAGGATGCTTTTTATTGTTATGTCTTTGCCCGTCTGGCAGGTTTTATATGGGCAGATGGATACACTATTGGGAATAATCAGGCAAAAGTTCTGTATTCAGTAAAACTTGGGAGAGTATTGGAAGAAGCAAAGGAGAAAGAGGGTGTATTTTATAGGGTGTTTCAGGATGGTATTGTTGCCCTCAATGATAGTTCTAAGGTGAAGAATTTACGCGTGAATCTACCCAAAGAAGGTTCAGCAAATGGAGCAAGAGACCTCTTTTCTGGCCTCGAAATCCCGTTGAAGGATGGGTTTAAGGTCCCGGCAAATTCTGGCCGAGTTTACCTGTTTTTAAAGAGTGGAAATAAGAAGGAGAAAAATGGATCAAAAAAGTAGAATTAGAGTGAAGGCTCGTATTTTGCGGGAAATGGAAGATAACGCGAATATCAATCTAATTAATAATTTCACTTCTTACGAGGAGATGTTTAGACACGAAGATATCCGCAAGAACTTTATCGGTTTTACCACAATTATTTATAACCCTAATGATAAACTTTTATATTGTGGGATAAACTCGTTTGAAAATGATATCTTTTATACCTTTAATCCGGAGACGAAGGAATTTAGGAGTCTTAAATATTATGAAACTCAGGGTGCAGAGAAATACGATGTCAAAGTTCACCGCTCCTTATGTTTAGACGACGATGGGATAATCTATGGGGCAACCGCTGGTTTACACGGAGTACCGGAGTATAACCAGGCACCAGGTGGTAAAATATTCAGGTATGATCCCCAAAAGGATAAACTAGAAATATTGTCCATTCCTTTACCACACCTCTATATTCAGACTATTACCATGGATAAGAAACGAAAAATTATCTATGGTTGCACTTATCCAACAGGTCATCTATTCCGCTATGAAATAAAGACAGATAAAGCAAGGGACTTGGGCCTTTTAATCACTGCACCTCATCGTCCGGTAGTTGATAGAGAGGGAAATCTCTGGGCCTCCTATCACAGGAACTATCCTCCTTCCAATCCCGGATTGGAGTTACTGAAGTACAATCCTGATGAAGATAAGGTTTACTATGGCCCTTGGCCAAAGAGCTGTCAGATGGTTAAGAATAAGAAAGGTATAGATGACATGGTTTTAGGGCCAGATGAAATGATTTACATTGGCACTGTAACCGGAGAACTTATTCGACTTAATCCCCAAATACCTGAAATGGAATATCTGGGCAAGCCTTTCCATAGCACCAGGATGGATGTCAAGTTTGGTCCGGATAGTCTTCTTTATATTGCCAGTGGGTACGGAGATATTCAGGAAGGAGGCTATGGCGGGAAAGATACCGGCATCTTCACCTATAATATAGATACAGGAAAGTTTGATTTCTATGGTTATATATATGACCAAAAACGAAAAGAAGGTCTGGTAATGGTTCACGATATTGCTGTCACTGATGGGAGAATAGTCTATGTGGCAGAATCTGACAATATGACCAGAACCTGTTATTTCTGGGAATGTACAATTAATAAAATTTAACCGCTTCCGATATTGTCCAGGAAGGATGATAGGGAGGTCGAAGAAATGAGAGTGAAAGCGTATAAACTAAAGAATAGCCGTTTTGATAAATTCTTGGACGAGTGGAAGAAATGGGATTATAAAGATTTTTTGGAAAAGCCTGACTATTTCCATAACTGGATATCCTTTGACTGTCTTCTTGCTGATGATAAAAGAAATACTATCTGGTGTGGATTAACCTGCTTTGATACGAATATCTTCTATGGATTTAATATAAACAATAAAACTTTCAGAAGTATGGGATATAATAAAATTGCCGATAGATACGATGCGAAATTTCATCGTTCGCTTTTAATGGATAATGATGGCACTATTTGGGCTGCCACTGCTCTGCTTCACGATATAGATAGATGGGATGAAGCGCCAGGAGGAAGCATTGTGAGATTTAACCCCGAAACAGAAAAGATTAAGCGAGTTTGTCAACCTCTACCCCATCACTATATTCAGTCAATAGATATTGATAAGAAAAGGAATATTATCTATGGTGTTACATTTACTCCAGAAAAACTATTTTCTTATGAGATGAAAACAGGAAAAGTAAAGAATTTAGGTTTAACTGGAAGCGGAGCATCATTAGCACAGAATGAAAATATCGTGGTTGATAAAAAAGGTCGGGTCTGGGCTTTTTGGTCGGTTGCCAGAGCCTGGCTGCCTAATTCCGGCCCTGATGCTGTCCGCCTCTGTTATTTTGACCCGGATAAAAATAAAATTATTTATCTTGATTATGGATTGCCCTTATTGAATGGAGAAAGAGGTTACGCTCATGGGGATGGTTTGCATCTTGGCCCTGATGGAAAAATATATGCCGGCAGTTCCGAAGGTGGTTTTTTTGTGATAGACCCGGATACTCCGAAGATAAAGAAAATAGGAAAACCTGGACCAAAAAGAAGATTAGCCGCAATGGCCAATGGTCCTGACGGCAAAATTTATGGTGCCGCTGGTAATGAAGGAACTGCAATGATATTTTCTTATGACCCTACTTCTAAGGAATTAAAAAATCTGGGCCAAATATATGATAAGGAAATAAAAGAAAATGCCTATCAAATACACTGTATCGCTATCACCTCGGAGGGAACAATTTATGCTGGGGAGAATGATGTTCCCTGCCGCTCAGGATATTTGTGGGAGTGTAAAATATAAAAAATAAATGGGGGAAAGAATGGATAAGAAAAGTATTTTTAAACGGGGAAGAATAAGGATGTTAGCTACCAATTCACCGAAATCACCTGAGGGTTGTGGCGTAGAGAATCTTGGTCCCTGTGGATTTAATTTCGCCTATGGAACTTATGCTGGAGTGGGGAGTGATTCATTCCCTTTCAAAGGTCCAGTCTCTTTAAAAGAACTTAAAGAGAATGAAGAAATAAATCTTGAACTTATGGAGAAGGTTAAAGCCGCTAAGGTAAAATTCATTGCTTATACGAATTTTGCTAACTTTAGAGAAGGTGCTTTTTCTAAAAAGGAGGTGGAAGCAATGGCGGCGGAACATCTTAAGTTCAGATGGACATTTGATATGCCCGGGAGAAGATATGCCTGTTTTAACAAACCCGCTTTTAGAAAATTTCTTTTTGATAAATGTGTTTATATGATTAAAGATCTGGGAGCAACCGGTATTGGATGGGATAATGTCGGCATGCAGGTTGGGGCTAAGATGAACTGTGTCTGCAAATATTGTCGAGAAAAATATTCTCAAGAGGTAGGAGAAAACCTGGATGAAATAGGAACAAGAGAAGCTATTTTAGAAGATGCAGAAGTTCATCAAAAAAATAAAACTTTTAAGGAAGAAAAGAAAGAATGGGAGAACACTAAATATAGAAGATATCTTGAATGGAGAGAAAGAGACCAGGCAGAATTCTTCAAGAAACTCCGAGAAGATGTAGAGAAAGCAGTAGGGCGCAAAGTAATCTGGTTAGCTAATGGCCATCTCATAGGTGCTTACTATGTAAAAAGAGCAATTAAATATCATCAATTTGATGGAAATGGAAATGAAGCAGGGTATACCTATCCACCTAATTTAAATGTTTATGGTTATAAAATGGGAACAGCTATTGGCCAGAATAAAGATATAACTTATACCTGGTCCCGGGTTAGAGAAAGTGTACCTACGAGCTCAATGGTAAAAATTATGTCTGCCGAAGCAGTCGCCTTCGGAGGAACATTCATTCCCTGGAATATATATTTTGCCTGTGAACCCAATTTAGTTAATGCGCAGAGGAAGGTAACTCAATTTTTAGCTCGCTGGGAAGAACTCTATGCGTCTGAAGAGGATATTGCGGATATAACTATTCTTTATAGTTACAACTCAGAAGAATATGCCAGCCAATCTGCTGAGCCAAAAGGTATTTCCGAGCTATTAACCGATATGTGCATACCTTTTGAGATAGCAATCTTAGAGAGAGATTTAACTCTCTCCTGGTGCAAGAACAAGAAAGTTTTGATACTCCCGAACATAGAAATGTTGAGCAAAAATGATTTTAATATTCTAAAACAATTTGCTGATAAGGGAGGCAGATTAATCATCACTGGAAATACAGGCTATTTCGATGAGGATTATAAAGTAAGAAAAGAAAAATTAAAGGGTAAAAATGTTCGTTGGAGAGAAAATTGTGTAGGCACTGAACATTCTACTAATAGGTTATATGGGCCGGATATGGCACAGATGTTGAAGCCACCTGATGAAAAATTTAAGAAAGCAGTTGCAGAACTTTTACTGGAGAAATCTGTAGAGACAAACCTTCAACAGACCACAGGTATGAATTTAACAAAGAATAAAGAAAATATTAATGTCCATTTAGTAAATTATGATTTGAATCGCTATGGCCACAGAAAACTTGGATCCGCTAAAAATGTGAGAGTAGCGGTTAAACACCAAGGGAGACTGTCCAATGCGTGGTATATCTCTTTTGATATCCCAGGGGATATTATGCGTTTAAAAACGAAGAAAAAAGGCAAATGGATTGAAGCACTGGTCCCAGAATTAATTCATTATGGTATTGTTCAATTCAGACAATAATTTCAAAGAATGTCAAACAAATTAACAAAGGAATTCAGGTTCCAGCTCATCAGCCCAACATTAGGCGACCCTGGCGATCCGCCGAAGTCTCAGTGGCGGGATGTTTTGCAAAAACTTGACAAATAAGGGGGGGGGGTAGACTATAGACAGAATTCAAGACATACTTGCTTTCGCTTCGGCACGAGCGAATATGCGTAATTAGTCTTTCAGGTTGAGCTTGTAGCAAATGAAAAACGACGAAGTCGTTGCGAGGAGCAAAGCGACGAAGCAATCTCATGAGATTGCCACCCCCGTATTGAATACGGGGTCGCAATGACAATATCAGGATTGACTACAAAATCCTGTTGATATAAAGAGAAGGGAAATGATTTATTCCTGTTTAGTCCTTCGGAGAGGTTCCGAAGGGGGAATAAAAATTGGAGAAGAGATGATTGAAAGAATTAGAAAAGCGACTAAATTCTTTAAGCGGTTTTTTCGGATAAATGTCTGTCCCCAACACAAAACGGGGTTTACGCTGATTGAACTTTTGGTGGTAATCGCAATCATCGCTATCCTGGCAGCGATGCTCCTTCCTGTTTTATCTAAAGCAAGAGAGAAGGCCAGGCAGTGTGTCTGCATAAGCAATCTGAAGCAGTTACATCTGGCCGCGATGTATTATGAAATGGACTGGGGAGTGCTGATGCCCAAGACCACTGGACATGGCAGCTTGGGCTGGCAAAGGATATTTACCAAGTTTCCCCGATATATCGGTTGTTCCAATGTTAGAGCAGCAGAAAAGAAGATAAGCGATTTGAAATGCCCCTCCAACCCTTACAAGTGTTACTTTTATGGAACGGGAGTGCTGCATAAAATGCACTGGACCAACCATGCCTACAATATGAAGCTCGGGGATTCAAAGTCTGGAACCTACTATAAATTAAGTAAAGTAAAGGACCCTTGCCATACGGCAGAGTTCTGTGATGGAACAGGTGGCACTTTTGGCTGCGTGAATCCTCCTAT
>DAOVGU010000215.1 GCA_030672255.1 bacterium | reverse complement strand
ATAGGTAATCATAAACTAAAATATTGTTTTCGTAATCTTTTCGATACCTTCAATTAACTCTTCTACTTCTGTTTTCTTAGGTTCTCTCTCCTTATTATGATCACAGAAATTTCTTAAATCCCCCAATCGTTGAATAAAACGCCACTTTGGAATATCAATAACATTGTTATTTTTTAATGTATCATTGTAAATCGTTATAGTTGGATTTTTACTTTTGATAGGAACATTATGAGAAATACAAACTTGCTCTAAGTGTTTTTCTAAAACTACACCAGCCATTGCTCCAGCGCCTCTCAAGAAGCCGTTTTTTAACAATTCTTTTGCCGCATCTAGCTCTGAATCAAAAAGATCAGCGCGAACTATTTGTTGAATATCAAAGATGGTGCTATTAAACCGTGCATGAGCAGACTCTAAAATCCGAAGTTGATTTTGAAATTTCATTACAGCAGCGGCAAAATCATCAAATCTTTTTTTTAGCGTAAAATCATTAACGGGAGAACGCCTGCCAAGTAACCAATCTTGTATTCCATATGTAGAACTGTCAATTCCTTTCCTCTTATCTTCATTATATAACCTCTCAAATTCAATAATTCGATTTGGCAATATCTGTCTGATTATTTCCAGTGCTTTTGAGTACCATTCTTGATAGCCGGAACTAAATCTTACATGACTTTTATTCTTGGTTTTCTTTTCTTTTCCCTCTTCGAAGAAATCAATTAAAAGGTTATCGCCAGTTTTTATTAACTCCCCTATCTCTCTTTCTAATTTGTTCAAGTTGGATACCATATTTTTATCTGCAAAAACTAAATTTTTGTTTCTTGGCAAATTTTACGAATGCTTCGGCGATGTCATCTAAATCGTGGTCAAGTTTTATATTAGGATTTTTGAATATTCCTCTTTCGCTTTTAACCCTCCTGCCATTTTTATCAATAAAGATATATTCTCCTGAATTATCCTTACCTGATTTTTTAGAAACAGCCATAAAGATTGGATAATCATCAATAGGTTTCTCATCTTTGTGCCATTTTTGAAGGAACAACACTGAAGTCTTCGTTCCGGTATGCGGTTTGAAAGTATTTCCGTGAAGTCCAATGACTGCCAAGATTCTTGCTTTATCAAAAAGCCAATTGCGGATATATTCGGTATTGGTATTATTCAAAATTCCTTGTGGTAAAACAATTGCCATTCTACCACCAGGTTTTAAAAAATCTAAGCATCGTTCAATAAAGAGAATATGTCGTTCTACTTTATCTTTTAGGTGTCCTCTTTTATTCTTACTAAAAAAGTATTGGCGCAGCATTGCCTGGTCTCTGATCTCTCCAGCAAAAGGGGGATTAGTTAAAAGTAAATTAAAATTGAAATGGCGAAAAGTTTTTTGATTCTCTTTGTCCTCTTCAAAATTTCTGAAGTGAGTTAAAAGTGGACGAAGTTCTGAGCGAGCTTTCTCTTTCTCCTCCTCATCTCCTTGCCAATCACGAGCATCTAAGGAATTCAGTTTAAAGATATGAGAGCGACCATCGCCGGCAATGAGCATTAAAGCTTGGGAAATCTTTTTCATTTTATCATCAAAGTCTAAACCAAAGAGATACTTGTTAGCATAGGAATATTTGGCTTTCCAAGTAGTATTTTCATAATCTTTTTCCCAAACTCGATACATAGCATGAATTAAAAATCCGCCAGAGCCACAGGCAGGGTCAATGATATATTCCTTATCTTCAGAATTGAGCATCTTCACACACATTCTAATTATATGGCGAGGTGTGAAATATTGTCCTTTTTTAGTTTTGGCGGCTTCAGGCATCAAATACTCAAAAGCCGCATCGATCACCTCCAAGTCGGAGCCAAAGAGTTTTATATTTTCTAAAAGCCCGATGCAAACTTGAAGATGCTCAGGAGAGAGATTTATCTTCTCTATTTTGTCGAATGTACCTGGCCACTCCTCAATTGAATTCTTGAAAAGATCGTTGATAATATCATAACTTTTTTGAGGATCTTTATATTTTCTAAATTTCACCTCTCCCTGTCGGCGTTCTTTGGCTTCTTTCTCATCGTAAAGTTTGGCATAGATTAATTTAAAAACTTCATTGAATACATCTACGCCAGCATTGGCCAAGACTAGCTCTTCTAATCTCTGAATTATCCATTTTAAATCAAACCCCCCTTCTTCCCTTACTTTTTTCTCAACATCCTTGAGAGTTTTTTTAACAGCAAAGAGGTCATCAATAATCTGGCTTGCTTTGGGAATATCAGGAAGAGTATCACTGAATTCTTTAGGATAAGGACGATACAGAATTACTTTATCACTACCATTTGACCAAATACCAATTTCACATCCTTCGGCATTTAAATAACCTTTTAATTGTTCAATAGCACGTTTTTCGTTAGGATTTTTTAATTCAAAGATGATATAGGGAGTAATCCTGTCCTTCTTATAAATTACAATATCGGCTGCCTTTGTACGGATTTCTCGACCAAATTGTACAGACTTCTCCACTTCTATTCTCTCTAATGAATAGCCATATTCTTTCGTTAATTTTTTCAGCCAAAGTTGACGAATAATTTCTTCAGGTTTAGCAATATTTTTCTTCCTGTCATAAATAAAAATATCTTTATTCCGTTTGATACAGCGAATATAAAACTTATCTGGTTCTTTTTGGAAAGGCGTAAGGTATTTTAGATATTGAGGTGAAAATTCTCCTAATCTATCTTTGATTGAGGCATCTCTGAAGATCCAACCCAAAAGTTTTTCCACGGTTATTGCTTCTTCTGGTTTTTCTCCAGTAATTAAGGGTTTCTCTTCGATTCTATATTTATTATTTGTCATTGTTTATCTCCCTAAATTAATTTTTCATCTTTCAAACTTATATATTTATCTTTGCTGATGATGATGTGATCTAAGATTTCAATGTTCATTATTTTGCTGACTTCTATCAGTTGCTTGGTAATTCTGATGTCATCTCCAGATGGTTCAGGGTCGCCGGAAGGATGATTGTGGGAAAGAATGATAGCAGCGGCAAGATATTCTATGGCTGGTTGAAAGACCTCCCGAGGGTGGATTAAATTGGTAGTTAATGTACCAATGGAGATAACTTCATCATGAATTAATTTATTTCTTGAGTTAAGGTAAAGACCGCGAAATTGCTCTTTCTTCAATTTCCTCATATCCTCTAAATATTTATGGGCATCTTCCGGTGACCTGATGGTGGGCATCTTGCCCGTTTCTTCCTGAAAGAATCTTCTCCCCAATTCAAAACAGGCAATTATCTGACAGGCCTTTACCTTAGGAATACCTAATTCTTCCATCAGTCGTTGCACGCTTTTTATTTTAGTGATGGCTTTAGAGCCGTATTCCTGGAGAATCCTATTAGCAAGTTCCAAAACGCTCTCATCCCGATAGCCAGTACCCAGAATAATGGCTAAAAGCTCTGCATTTTTTAAGGCATCTGGTCCTTTATCAATGAGACGTTCTCTTGGTCTTTTTTCGAATGGCAATTCTGGGATTTTATATTTATCTTCTGCCATAATGTTTTTAATTTAAATTAACACAAAGAGTCATTGCGAGACCTATAGGCTCGTGGCAATTTCGAGATTGCTTCGGGATTTTATCCCTCGCAATGACAGATA
>DAOVGU010000155.1 GCA_030672255.1 bacterium | reverse complement strand
ATACAAAGCAGAAGAGATAATTCCTGCCTATGATGCTTGTATTCGCTATGCCGATGATGGGATAGAGAGATTATTAAATTACCTAAAGAAACTTAAGATTTCCGAGGAGGTTCTTTTAATATTTACCAGTGACCATGGAGAAGCATTTGGGGAGAAAGGATTTTACGACCATCATGGCTGCTATGAAAATATAGCCCATGTTCCCTTAATAATAAGATGGCCAAAGCAGATTCCACCCGGAAAAAGAATAAAAGGCTACAGTCTCTGCACCGATTTGATGCCGACCATATTGGACTTTTGCCAATTGCCTATCCCTGAAGGAATTTGCGGCAGAAGCTTAAAGGATATTCTTCTAAAGGGCAAAGATACCTCTCATAGGGAGGTGGTCACCAATGGCGCCGGAGTGGTTATCCAACGGATGTATATCAAGGATGATTGGGCTCTGGTACATACCTTAGACAAGAGTATCTATGAATATTTAAATACTTATGAACTGTTTAATTTATCGGAAGATAAGGCGCAGGAAAAGGATTTGGCAAAATTGGAAAAGGCTAAATTTAACGAAATGAAATTAGCATTGGACCAGTGGCTGGATAAAGAATTAAAAGGCAAGCCAGATTTACTCCAGGGGATAGTTTTCAAAGGTGGTGGTTGGTGTTTTTCCGGGATAGAGAAAGCCTTTTACAAAAAGCCTGCTCTATTTTTCAAAAATAAACGGGTAAAGGAACTTATCATTTCCAGATTGGGAAAAGCAGCAGAGAGGTATCAAAAAGATTTGAGAGGAAGGAGAAAATGAATAAAAGACCAAATATCTTACTCTGGGTGATGGATGTCCAGAGGGCAAGGAATTTAGGATGTTATGGGTATGCAAGACCAACCTCGCCCAATATTGACCGCATCGCTGAGGATGGAGTGACATTTCTCAACAATATTTCTCCGGCGGTATGGACCCTCCCCTCCCATGCCTCTTTATTTACCGGTAAATATGTCTCCGGGCACGGGGTAGGGCAAAGGTATAGCTATCGACCTCAAGAGAAATTCACTCTTGCCCAGGTTTTACAATCTCTGGGATATCTAACCCTGGGTTTTTGCCGAAAAGGTCACAGATGGGCAAGATATGGAATAGATGATAGCAGAGGGTTTACGGAATTCTTTCCGATAGATGTGCCGGAAGAGGATGAAGACAATGGCTCTTTAGAAACGGCGAGAGAATTAAAAGAACGATTAGAAAAATATAAAGGGGAGAAACCATTCTTTATATTTATAAACTCTACGGAGCCCCATCTTCCCTATTGGCCCCCTCAGCCTTTCCGGGAGAAATTTCTCTTAAAAGGAGTAGAGGAGAAAAAGGCTAAAGAGTTGGCTCATCTCTCTACCTGGGAGGTAAGATTAAAAAAGAGAGCGGTAAGCCCAGAGGACTGGGAGATTCTAAAGTCTCTCTATGATGGGGAGACCGCCACTCTGGATAATCGAATCGGGGTAGTTTTTGATTATTTAAAGGAGAAAAATTTGCGGGATGAAACCTTAATCATTATTACCTCTGACCACGGAGATGTGCAAGGGGAAAAAGGACCTTACGTTCTTGCCCATCAACTACATATCTATGACCCTGCCCTCAGAGTTCCTTTGATTGTTCGCTATCCTGAATTTTTCCCATCTGGCTTGAAGATAAAGTTTCTCACCCAGACCCTGGATATCTTTCCCACTCTTATGGAGCTTTTAGGGGTGGAGGATAAGGAAATCTGGCAGCAATTGCAAGGCTTCTCTCTTCTTTCGACGATAAAAGGAAAACCCAAAAGGGATTTTGCCCTGGCTGAATACCAGTCCCCTTTAGAGTCTCTCACCCGGATGATGAAGATAGATTCTGACTGGAATTTTCGCATCCTTTGCAAATGGCTGAAGGCATATTATATGCAGGATTATAAATATATCTGGTCCTCCGATGGTGAGGATGAACTGTACAATATAGAGGAAGACCCTTTAGAATCCAATAATCTTCTTCAACAACTCCCAGAGAAAGCAAGAGAGATGAGAAAGAAATTAGAAGGATTTCTATCTTCCTTCCCTCATCATGATTTGGGGGATAAACTATCTGAATTGGAGAGAGATAAATTGGAGAAAGAGAGCCAGGTGCTAAAAATGTGGGGTTTCTACCGCCCCGATTTTTTTGAAAAGGGAGGAAAGAGAAAATGAAGATTGTTTATGTAGTGATTGATACGTTGAGGGCAGATCATTTAGGATGTTATGGATACAAAAGAGATACCAGTCCAACGATTGATAAATTAGCCAAGGAAGGAGTTTTATTCTTGAATGCCTATCCTTCTGACGTCCCTACGCAACCTTCCTATACCGCGATGTTTACCGGAAAAAGGGGTATTTCTACCGGGGTTGTCTCCCATTCTGAAACCGAAAAATTATCGCGGGATGAGGTTTTCTATCCAGAACTCTTGGCAAAAAATGGCTACAGGACAGGGGCTATCTCCACCCTTTATAATATGAAAAGGTATTTTGCCCGTGGTTTTCAATCCTATCTGAATCCTGCGGCCGAATCTGCTGCATTAATTCAGAGAGTTACGGCAGAAAAGATTAATGAAATGGCCATTCCCTGGTTAAGACAAAACTATAAAGAGGATTTCTTCCTCTTCCTTCACTATTGGGACCCTCACACCGTCTATCTTCCGCCAAAGCAGTATAGAAACCTCTTTTATAAAGGCAAGAAGGATGACCCCAATTTAGAGATAAAGGATGATGCGCGCTACCCTTTTACCGTTCGCCTTCTCAAGCAGATGGGAGGAAATATCACCGACATTGAATACGTTATTGCCCAGTACGATGCGGAGATAAGGTATGTGGATGATGAGTTGGGCAAGCTCATTGCTCTTTTAAAGGAATTGGGGATTTTTGAGGAGACCTTAATCATTTTGACCTCTGACCATGGAGAAAGTTTTGGGGAGCACGGAATCTATTTTGACCATGCCAGTGTCTATGAGGACACTGCCCATGTCCCTCTCATCTTTAAGCATCCTTCATTTCCCAGAGGAAAGAAGATTGAGGGCTTGGTCCAACTGATCGATATTGCTCCCAGCATCTTTGAATTTTCAAACCTAAAACCGATAGAATCCTTTGCAGGAAGATCCCTTTTTCCTTTAATATCGGGTAAAACGGATAAGCATTACGATGAGATTTACACCAATCAGGGAACCCACCAGGCGGTGAGGATGATTAGAGCCAAAGAACATAAACTGATTAAATATATTGACCGTGCTTTCTGGCCAGGTGCAATGACCGAGTTATTTAACCTTAAGGAAGACCCGAAGGAGTTAAAAAATTTAGCCGATGAGAAAAAAGAGATTAGAGATGCTCTGGAACTAAAACTCAAAAGATGGGAGGAAAAGGAATTGGGGTTAAGGGCAGACCCCTTAAGAGTTATTGCTGAAAAAGGTCTTCCTACGAAAAAATGGTTAAAGCAGCTAATGGCGGATGATAAAGGAGACTATGATGAGTGGAGAAGAAAAATGGGATGGTAAAATGAGAAAGAAACCAAATGTTCTTTTTTTAATGTCTGACCAACATAATGCAAACTGTTTGGGATCTGCTAGCAAGCGAAATGTAAAAACCCCCAATCTGGACGCTCTTGCCAATTCAGGAGTGCGTTTTGAACGTGCTTACTCTAACTGTCCAATTTGCTCACCATCAAGAATATCTTTCTTTACAGGACAGTATCCTCATACTCACGGGATGCTCGGGAATAATAATTACCATTTTGAAGGTAACACGCCAGATACTATGGCAATGCTCTTTCGTAAATCTGGTTACCAAACAGCTCTTATAGGAAAATCCCACATGGTTGGCAAGTGGGATCGTCAAGGTTTTGAGTATATCAGATATTGCGACCTTTGTGATGTAGACCGCAAGGATGTTCTGACAAACCATTATTTTAAATATCTTGTCGACCATGCCCTTGGGGATATGTACGAAGATGGAACACTTCCTCCAGATTCTGAATATGCTAAAAAACATTATGGAATAGCTCAACTACCCTATGAACACTCAATAGAACACTGGACTGGAAAGGAAACCCTGGAATTTTTCAAGACACGGGATAAAGAAAGGCCCTTTTTTGTACATATGAGTTTTGAACGGCCTCACCCAAATTGGATGGTAGCCCCTGAGCATAAGGATATGTACAATCCAGAAGATATTATCCTTCCTGAATGTAAAGCTGATGCCTATGAGCATGAATTTAAATCAAAACCAGATTTTATAAGAAAAACATTACTGGATAGACGTGTACCTCCTGAACACTTGCAGAAAATTCTTGCTGCCTATTACACGCTCATAACCGTTATAGATGAAGAAATGGGCAGAACGATTAAATATCTCAAAGAGCAGGGCGAATTTGATAACACAATTATAATTTACACATCTGACCACGGAGATTTTGGAGGAGATCATGGCCTCTATGATAAGAATGTAGGAATCTATGAGTCGGTGCATCGCATCCCTTTTATTTTGAAATATCCAGGATGCAAGAAAAAAGTTGAGAGAGTATCAATAATTGAATCGGTCGATTTGTATCCTACTCTCTGTGAATTGTGCGATATCCCTGTTCCAGAGCATGTTGAAGGTATATCCGTCCTTCCTATTATCGACAATAGTGCACCGGGCAAGGAATTCGCAATTGCAGAATGGGATAGGAATCTACCCTATACAAGAATCAATGCGATTCGCACAAGGGATTTTCGTTTGGTCTATTACGGAAGCAAGATAGGGGGAGAACTTTATGACCACAGGAAGGATCCTGGTGAGATAAATAATGTATGGGATGATTCGGAATATCAGACTGTAAGAGTGAAACTTATGGAGAGACTTTTTGATCATGTAAACCAGTATTCGTTGAAGAGTTCCCACTTGACAGATATTGAGAAGGAGCGAGAAGATTACACAACTCCCACTCACATGATTCATAAGCGGTGTCGGAAGTGGTCTGAGATTAAAAATCTGTGTTACTGATTCTTTTACTCTCTGAGAAGTTAACAGTGAAAATGAGGAAGGTTGAGATTCTAATTAAGCCAGCTTCTTACGACTGTAATCTGGATTGTAATTCCTTCCAGACAAACGGGACAATGTTCAGCGCTGAGAGGAGGAATAATCTTACCAGGAGAAAAAATGAATATTGTTTTAGTGGTGTTTGATTCATTAAGGAAAGATTGTCTTGGCTGTTATGGTTCCCCTCCCTGGGGAAAGGTAAAGACGCCTCATCTTGATGCCTTAGCAAATGAATCATTGATGATGACGCGCGTTTTTCCCGAATCTTTGCCCACCTTACCGGTGCGTCGGGCGCTCTACACCGGGCAGAGAGTATATCCGTTTGTTAATGGCGATTTCCGTCTTAAGGGCGATTTTGTCGGCGCTTTCGGATGGGGTCCCATTCCTGAGGAGCAGGATACCTTAGCTGAGCTGTTACAGGAAAATGGTTATCGCACCGGACTGTTTTCCAGCGTTTATCATATGTTCAAGCCTTCAAAAAATTACTGGCGGGGATTCAACCAGTGGATGTTTATTAGGGGAAAGGAGAGAGATTATTATCGGAGTGGACCTCTTCCCAGCCAGAAAGAGATTGACTACTGGTTACCGCCGGCAATGCAGAGTGAACATAATGTGGCTCTCCTACGCCAGGAATTGATGAATATGTATGGTCGGGAAACTGAGGAAAACTATATTGTTTCCCAGGTGATGATTAATGCCGCCCGTTGGTTGGAAGAAAATCAGGATGCGGATAAAATATTCTTAACGATAGAGAGTTTTGACCCGCATGAGCCCTGGTTTGTGCCAGAGCATTACCGCCGTATATATGATGAAAGTGATGCCCACGAGCAGGTGCTTTCTGAATATGCTAAGACAAATGAGATGCCACCGGAGATTCTTCGCCGAACCCAGGCTAACTATAGTGGATTGGTTACAATGTGCGACCGTTGGTTTGGGTATCTTTATGAAACAATGCAAAATTTGGGTTTGCTTGATAACACTTTGCTCATTGTTACCAGCGACCACGGTCACTCAATTGGCGATGATAATTACATCGGCAAACGCGGCTACCCTTCCCGGCGAGAGGTATTTGATATCCCACTCTTAATCCGACACCCAAAGGGCATCGCTGCCGGAGAACAAAGCAACCTTCTTATTCAGCATACCGACATCAGCGCGATGATTTTAGAATCCACCGGGATAAAATTAGAAAAACCGATTCATGGACAGAACTTTTATAAGAATGCAATAGAAAAAGGAGCAGCCATTCGTGACCATATAACGGTTGGATGGGGCGCCGCAATGACGGTAATTGATGATAAGTGGTGGTTAAATTGCAAGGTTGACGGTAAAGGAGCGTTTCTTTATGATTTAACTGTCGACCCGCTGCTTAAGAAAAATGTTGCCGCTAATCATAAGGATGTAGTTGATAATTTATTTGCCAAAGGGCTAGCCGATGCCGGGGGTAGCTTTCCTGACTATGTGACGGAAGCGACTAAGAAACAGGTGGATTCACCGGGATGCAGCCCAATCGCCGCCCGCTTGCGATAAAACCAAAAGGTGGTACTGTCAAAATAAATGAAAGATAAATGATGTGGGAAACATCTCCTGATGCTGATATAAAATGTGTAGGGGTTCGATTCATCGAACCCGCGGGCTCACCAAGGCGAGCCCCTACAGGAGGGCTGTAGGAATGAAATATAACGTAGAAGGATTATTGGGATGAGAAAAGTTGAACTTTTGATTAAGCCAGTTTCATATGACTGTAATCTAAACTGTGACTATTGTTTCTACAAAAAGACATGTTGTCTTTATCCCGAAAAAAAGCACCGTATGAAAGAAAATGTTCTAGAAAAACTTATTTCCAAAACCATGGCTTACTCAGATGGAGGTTCATGTATTTTTTCGTGGCAGGGGGGAGAACCTCTTCTCGCTGGAGTGAACTTTTTTAGAAAGGCTATTGAATTCCAGAAAAAATATGGCAAATCAGGTCAGGTAGTAAGCAATGTTTTTCAGACAAATGCAACTATGCTGAACAGTAAATGGATAAGATTATTCAAAGAATATAATTTTTTTCTCGGAGTGAGCCTTGATGGACCGCCAGAGGTACATAATTACTACAGGCGCTATGCGTCAAGCAAGGAGAGTTTCTCAAAAGTAATGGAGGGGATATATTTTCTCAGAAAAGAAGATATTAAGTTCAATATTCTTTCTACGGTCGGTAGAGAAACCGCAAAGGATCCGAAAAAAAATTACGATTTTTTCATTTCTCATGAATTGCACTATCTTCAGTTCATCCCCGCAGTCGATAGAGAAAACAAAAAAATGCCTAGCTTCTCAATTACGCCACGGCAATATGGATATTTCTTGTGCGGGTTATTTGATGCTTGGTGGAACAATGGTAGTCCTTTGGTCTCAATACGGCTTTTTGACAATATTTTAGAGATACTTTTAAGGAGAGAATCAAGTTCCTGTATGTTCAAGAATCAATGTGGTGAGTATATTGTAGTAGAATATAATGGAGATGTTTATCCGTGTGACTTTTTTGTCAGCAAGGAGTGGAAACTCGGGAATATATTTGAAATATCCATGGAGCAACTTTTTGATAAAGCAAAATCACAGTTTGGAAAGTTAAAAGAGATTGTTCCCTCAGATTGCCAGAGATGTAAATGGAATTTTATATGCCACAATGGCTGTCTCTGGTTCAGATGGGTTAAAAATGGAAATATAAGAGAAAAAGATTATCTATGTAGATCATACGAGAAGTTCTTTTCCTACACGATGGAACGATTTGAGAAATTGCGTGATTCAATTGCACTTAAAAGGTAACACCTGTTGTATAATCGGTAAATCTGATCAATTACCAGGAGGATATGGCCATGTACGGTAAAATAAATCTTAAACCAACAGGGAAAATCACAGTTAACTCTCTGGGTACGTGGATTTTTACTTATACAACAGGAGAAATCGGATTCAAATGTAGAGGGAAACTACTTATATGTATGCGCCATTGCAGTGATTGGTCAAATCCTCAGTTTGATAGCCCACAAGATGAAGGATATACGAGTGTTAAAAGCAATAAAAAGGTTAGATTTGATGTTGAATTTAGCGCATGGAAAAACTTCGCCTATCATCCATGGCAGCATATATTGGAGATAACATTAAAGAGAGGTAAATTAGAAAAAGAAGATAAAATAATAGTAACGCTTGGAGATAAGAATTTTGGTTCTCTGGGAATCAGGGGCCAGTCTTTTGCAGAGCCAGAGTTTAAATTTAGAGTTTTTGTAGATCCGAAGGGAGAGGCTAAATTTCATGAATTAGAAGATAAAAGTTTTCATATCCCTTTAGTAGCAACATCATTCTCTGATCTTGAAATAACACTTCCAAGTCAACCTATAAAAGGATATTTAGGGAGAACAACTATACGGGCATTAGATCAATATGGAAACACAACAACTCTTCCTAAGGGTAAAAAAATAATATTATATAATGATAGAAAGAAAATAGAAATAAAATCTAAAAACAAAGGTAAAAAATGGATTGAAGCATCCGGAAATTTTTTAAAAGATTTGTCAGAAAAAGTTATTAGAGTAAATCTTCATATGCCGGATGTTAATCTTGAAATAAAAAGCAATCCCTGCATACAAAGAAAAGATAATAAGAAACTTCTTTGGGGAGAGATTCATGCTCATTCTTATCTATGCGATGGCACACGCTGGCCTGAGGAGCTTTTGTGTTTTGCTAGAGATGAAGCCAGGCTTGATTTTGCTTCTATAACAAGTCATGATTGGGAATTAAATGAAAACATTTTTAATAGATTAAAAAAGACAACCAATAAATTATACTCTCCAGGTAAGTTTGCAATATTTTTAGGATTTGAGTGGTCAGGACAGCATAAAAACGGAGGAGATCATAATATATATTTTGCTGGAGATGAGGGAGAATTACTTTCATGCGGTCATACACAGTATAATTATAGGAAATATATCTCAGACAGATATCCCAATAGTCTTCTTCCTCCATGGGTTGAACCATGGATGCTGAAGACACCTTATGAAAATCTCAAAGATGTTTATTCAAACCTGAAAAACCATAATGCAATGTTAATTCCTCATGGCGGCGGGAGGCGTGCAAATCTTGATTACCATCATCCAAAATTGGAACCAGTTCTTGAAATAACTTCCTGTCATCAGACTTTTGAACAATTAGCATGGGAATCTCTTCATAAAGGATATAGGATGGGATTTATAGGTGGCAGTGATGATCACAGAGGAAATCCAGGAGATAGCCATTCGACATGTAGAACAGAAAACCTTAATCTCCCTCAACATAGCGGACTTGTTGCTGCATACTCGGATGAATGTAATAGAGAAAGCATCTGGTCTGCATTTTTTAGAAAAGAGGTTTATGCTACTACAGGAGCACGAATAATATTAAATTTTTCTATAAATGGGCACAGTATGGGAAGTTCTATAAGACAGTCAAAAGCAGAAGAGGCAAGAAATATTAGAATTAGCGTTTTTGGCACTGCGCCAATAAGATGTATTGAAATATGGAGAAATGCAAGACCTTTAAGGTCATGGGAGATACAAAATTTAGATTATGAGATTGAATATAAGGATAAGGAGAGATTGGATAAAATTAAATGGGATAACTGTATTCTGAGCGGGAAAGAAGTGAAACCTTGCTCTTCTGCCTCAGGAATTCCCATTAAAAGAGCAGATGTTGTCTATTATGCAAAGGTAGTGCAATTTGACGGACATACAGCATGGTCAAGTCCTGTCTGGATTGATTTTGTCACTCATAAATAATGTTTTTATTTCTAGATTCTGCATACAGAAAAGGGTAATAAAACTTTTTAAAAGATTGCTATGTCAAAAAAACCTCTAAATATTTTATGGTTAATGACTGATGAACAACGTAAGGATTCTATGGGATGCTATGGTAGTAGCTGGGCCAAAACACCAAATG
>DAOVGU010000105.1 GCA_030672255.1 bacterium | reverse complement strand
GGGAGTTATCAACATATTCACAGTTATTCACAGTTTCCCCCTCTGGACTCCCCCTTCCTTACTACTACTATTTATTAATCTCTTAAAAACCATGAGTCATTATACAAGTAAAGTACGTTCCATCCTGTCATTGCGAGTCCGCCTCAGGCGGACGTGGCAATCCGACGCAGTCATTGCGAGCCCGAAAGGCGTGGCAATCCCTCACTTCTTGAGATTGCTTCGTCGTTAATACTCCTCGCAACGACTTCGTCGGATTGCTTCCCCCGTATTAAATACGGGGTCGGAATGACGTGGTTCACTGAGAGTACTTATCTTATATCATATATTATTCAGCAAAAATGTTTTTGACTTTAAGCGCAGTTTTAGGTAGAATAAGAAAAGCGAATTGGTTGAAGGTGAGGGCGCCGGGAAGAGTAAACCTTATTGGGGAGCATACCGACTATAACTCCGGTTTTGGCGCCTCCTATATAAATGGATAAAACTTTTTTAGCTAAATTAAAGCAAAGGGGTGTAATCTTTGCTGACGGAGCAATGGGCACAATGCTCCAGGAAAAGGGGCTGCCTCCCGGGGCTCCTCCTGAGGAATGGAATCTTAGCCATAAGGAAGAGATTGTTGCTATTCATCAGGCCTATCTGAGAGCGGGAGCCGAAATCATTCTCACCAATACATTCGGGGCAAATAGATTAAAACTGGCGAAGGTCTCCTCAAGAAAGTCCGTAAAGGAGCTCAATTGCGCGGGGGTAGAGATCGCGATAGAGTCGATAAAAAACTATCCTGACCGCTGGGTTGCCGGGGATATCGGACCAAGCGGGGAATTAATTCAACCTTTGGGTAAAGTATCTTCCGAGGAGATTTATGAGGTTTTTGCCGAGCAGGCAACAATTCTAACAGATTCCGGAGTTGACATCATTATTCTGGAGACCTTCACTTCCCTGAAAGAAATTGAGGTTGCCGCTCAGGCGGTAAAGGAAAATACAGAATTACCTTTGATTAGCAGTTTAAGTTTTTTTGGAGGACTGCGCACAATGATGGGCGATAAAATTGAGGACATTGTTGAACATTTAGAAGAATATGCCGATATCCTTGGTTCTAACTGTGGAGAGGGGATTGAGGAGATGATAGAAGTAATTACGGAGTTTCATAAATTCACTAAAAAAGCACTTATCGCCAAACCAAATGCGGGCAGACCCATCCTGAAGGATGGAAAAACGGTCTTTAAGGAAAAGCCTTCCCTTATGGCTGAAAGAGTCCTTGCTCTTGCCAAAGCAGGTAGTAAAATTATCGGTGGCTGCTGTGGCACCACCCCCGAGCATATCCAAGCGATAGTGGATAAGGGGTCAGGTCTCAACATTTGTCAGTTTTGTGAAATGGTGTGACCTGACCCCTTATAAAAAAGTATGAAATCAGTCGAGGTTGCGCTTAACCTGCCGATCAGGCAGACCTTTTTTTATGGTTTTGCTGGTTTTGAAAAGGAAGTAGAAATTGGCAAAAGGGTCCTCGTTCCCCTGGGAAAACAAAGAAAACTTATTGGCTATATCGTCAATATCACCGATATCGAGAATAAAAAGATATCCTATAAGAATATTCTGAAGGTATTGGATGAGGCTCCAATTTTAACAAAAGAGATTCTATCCCTTACAAAATGGATGGCTGACTATTACCGCTCCTCCTGGGGACAGGCAATTGGACTCGCCACCTCTCCCGCCCTGCGGTCAAAGAGAGCCTTTTTTACTCCCCCGGCGCAATTGATTATGGAGAAGATTCTGGCCCTTCCCCCCACTTCTGAGCAGGAGAAAGCAATTACTGAAATAAACTGCCTGATTGATCAGGGAAAAGAGGAGACTGTTCTCTTAGAAGGGGTTACCGCAAGTGGAAAGACCGAGGTCTATCTGCGCGCCATCGGTCAGACCCTTGAGAAAAACCGTCAGGCAATCTATCTTATTCCAGAAATCTCACTTATCCCCCAGACCTCTGGCTGGATAAGGGAGAGATTTGGTAAACGGGTAGCGATACTACATTCGCAATTACGCAGTCGGGAGCGGTACAACAGGTGGCAGGAAATCAGAAAAGGTAAGATTGACATCGTCATCGGGCCGAGATCAGCGCTCTTTGCCCCTCTTCCAAGATTGGGTTTAATCATCGTCGATGAGGAATTTGAGAGCTCCTATAAGGAGGATAGAGAGCCAAAGTATCATGCCCGGGAAGTGGCAAGAAAGCGCGCAGATCTCTCCCACTCCCTTTTCATCTTGGGAACCGCCACCCCTTCCTTGGAATCCTACTATCGGGCAAGAATTGGAGAATACAGATTAATTAGACTTACCGAAAGGGTAAAGATGCGAGCATTACCCGAAATTCATGTGGTTAATATGCGCGGTAGATATAGAGGTGGGAAAGCGGCAATATTCTCAAAGGAATTACTCCATCTGATGGAAGAAAGGTTACTTAAAGGAGAGCAGATCATCCTTTTCCTTAACCGGAAGGGGTATCATACATCCCTTCTCTGCCGGGAATGTGGTTTTATCCTGAAGTGTAACCACTGCAGTCTTCCCCTCATCTACTATCGCTCCAAGAAAGCTCTTTACTGCCACTACTGTAATTTTCATCAAAGGGTGCTCTCTCATTGTCCGGCCTGCGGAAGAAAGCTCAGTTTTCTTGGTCTGGGGACGGAAAGGGTGGAAAGGGAACTAAATAAATTATTTCCTGACATTGGAATTAAAAGATTGGACGCCGAGACGATGAAAAAAGAAAAATCCTTGCGAAATCTTCTTTCCGACTTTAACAAGAGGAAGATTAAAATACTTATTGGCACACAGTTGCTTGCCAAGGGACATCATTTCCCCAATGTCACCCTTATTGGTGTTATCAATGCTGATACTTCCCTTAATTTAGCTGACTTCCGGGCCTCCGAGAGAACCTTTCAACTGCTCTTCCAGGTAGCTGGTCGCGCCGGAAGAGGGGAGATTCCTGGAGAGGTTATTATTCAAACATATCTGCCCGAGCATTATGCGATCAAGTCTCTAAAGCTAAGGGATTTCTCTCTCTTCTATGAGAAGGAATTGTCCTTACGCAAGGAGCTGGGATACCCCCCCTATAGCCATTTTGTCAACATTTTAGTAAGGGGAAAAAAGGAGGAAAAAGTAAAGAAGAATATTCAAGCCCTTTTTGAACGATTAAATTCAGAAAAAGAAGAAGGGATAGAAATCTTAGGACCAGCCCCCTGCTTCCATGCCCGGATTAAAAATTACTATCGCTATCACCTTATCCTTAAAGTAAGCCCCGTTAGAGAATCTTCTCTAAACGGGGTAAAGAAGATCGATGGTCTGCATTTTTTTCTGGACAAAGCTCTAAAGGAGATAAAATTCCCTTATTTCATTGACATCGACCCAACTGATATGCTATAAAGAGGCAAGGAAGTTTCCTTCAGCGGCACGCTCAATTCCCCCAGCGAGGAAATTTTCGCTCTCGTTGCTCTTCACTCGTCCTCCTACGCTAAAGCTTCGGAGGACACCGTGCCCGTTTCGTCGCTAACAAGGCACTCTTCAGGGAACTTCCTTGCCTTATGCAAAAGGATAAAAAATGATGGGATTTGTGGAAACAGTAGGAAACCTGGTTGAGTTGCTTCTGAGTGACAAGAAAACAAAGATTATTAATCTAATTGTTGCCTATCGGAATCACCGATTGTGCGTCTTCCTCTTTCCTCGCTGGACAAGACTTCCGATAAATTATACCGAGCACTTCCAGGATAAGGACATGACAATTAAGCCTGGCTCTTCAGAAATGGCAGGTCTTGTGATAACGGTGGATAGAGATGTCTTTGAATTTTCTGATGATAAAAATGTAAGGGAAGCGCTTGATTATGTGAGCAGTTCTGAAGAAGACCTTAAGTTTGTCGATGAGTATTTGAAGTACAAAAGGATAAAGGATAAAAGGGAGAATTTTAACCTGAAATTTCCTTTTCTGCCCGAGAAGGTCGATACCCTCTGGAAAAGAGGAATTAAGAATGGATTTGTGCGCGAGGAATGTCTAAAGGGAATAGAAACTAAATCGTACGAGGATGGTTTGATTGAGGTTCAATATAATGGAAGAAGAAAATCGATTGTAAGTTTTTCCCGAGTGGAGAAAAGAAAGAAAGGGGAAGAGAAATGCCCCTATTGCTCTTACGAAAAAGGAAGGGAAGACTACCCCTGGAATGACTATATTATCTCTGCCAACCCCTACCCTTACTATGACCATCACATTGTGATTGTTAATGAAAAACATATTTATCAGTTCATTGATAAGAATGAGATTCGGGTAATGGTAGAATTTGTTTTAAATGCACCGGAATATATGGTGGTCTATAATGGACCTCCGGGAACAACTATTCTTTCCCATATGCATTTTCAGGCTGGAATCCATTCTCTCCCGGTAGAAAGGGCAAAAACCAAGGTTCTATCTGGCGATGAAAATCTCACCGTCTCCAAACTCCTCAACTTCCCTACCCGCGGATTTGTTGTGGAAAAGATATTAGTTTAGACAACGATGATTTAGCTGCTTGGAACTGGAGCATTTGGAGGGAGCAGTGGAAAAGTTGAGGTTTACAGAATAGCTTTCTTAACCTCTGTTTCGATAAGGATTGAACTTCTTATAATATCGATAACTTTATCGAGAAACTTTTTAGGCAAAATACAAAAACTCTCCAATTTCTGTTTTCGATAAGCCTCTGCCAATTTCGATTTGGGTAATGTATATGTAACCTCACAGTTTATAAGTGTTTTTACAGGAAGAAAAGAAACAGATCCAGCTGGAATTAAAACGAACTGATCTTTTTTCCATTGTGGAGACTTATTATAAAAATTGAATTGGGAGGTAGTTAGCACACAGCGCATTAAATTGTGGGTTGGATTTTTATTAAGTATTACAAAAATTTTGGGCTTGCGTCTTCCATCAGATAGTAGAAATTTAGAATGCTTCAGGACAGAACCTTGTTGAAATATCTGGTCAAAGGAACTATCAAGTTTCATTTTGAAGATGCTTAATAAAATCTCTATCTTCTTGAGAAGCTTCCATTAATTCTAAAACACCAGGCTCTGCTTCAGGACTATTTTTAAAAAATAGCCGGTAGTCAATTTCTGGGTCTGGATTTTCACTTCCTCTCGTTTTTAACCATGTTGCTTCCTTATGGCATAAGTCAATGAGTTTACCACCGGTTTTCTTGCCATATTTGGCAATTGTTGCTTTTAAAGATTCAATTTCTGATTGAGAAAATACTTCCATGTCAGGATCTTCTACTTTCTTGAAACAAGGATAAGGGTGGTCTTTAGGTTTAGATACTTTAAGTTTTCGCTCAAATATATTTTTGTACGGAGTTCGCATTGAAATTTCATCTAAAGGTTGTAAAACTTCATTCATAATATCTAAACAAAGAGAAGGAACTGGTCCGTAATCAAGACTGTGATATCGATCACCAAAAATTGGCCGTCCGTATCTTACCAAATGATGTTTATCCGCAAAATAAAGAAGTTTTGCAGCTTTCAGTTTATCTAGTTTATTTACTTCTTGGGCGAATAAAGCCATAGCATTAACAAACTTCTTCACGTTGAATGCAAACCGAATATTTACCTTCTTTTCTGCTTTCATGATTTATAATCTCCTATTATAAAATTTCTTGATTTGCATAATAAGTGGATCATTGAGGGTATTTTATAATTTCTTATAATTTAGTATAACCTTATTTTAAATCCTCTGTCAATTTACTTCCTCCACTCCCTTTATTATGACTATTTTCTTTTATACTCTCGAGTTACGGTAGTTTTTATCCCACCGCGGGGGTTAAATTCCCCGATGATGTTGGCCCAGCGTGGATGACAAGCCTGAACAAAATCATCTAAAATCCTATTGATAACATGTTCATGAAATATTCCGCTATTGCGGTAGGAGAGAAGGTAATACTTGAAAGACTTCAGTTCCACACAGTATTTATCAGGAATGTATTTTATAATGATCGTGGCAAAATCGGGAAGATTAGTATTGGGACAAAGACAGGTGAACTCAGGAATCTCAATCGTAACCACATATTTTTTATCCGGGTGCTTGTTTGTCCAGACCTCTATCGGAGGTTTCTTTGCCTTTCTTATATTCTCCTGCAACCCTTCATACTCTTTACTCAATTTCATCTCTACTCCATTTTATTTCAACTTCAGGAATTTGTGTACTTGTGGTATTACCCGTACATCGGTGAGGAATTTGAGGGCCTGTTGCTGAAATTTCAAAACTTTCTCTATCGGAGGAGCAGCTTTAAATTTTTTATGCGGTGTAACCGGTTGTAAGACAAGAGGAATTTCCTGATTAATCTCAGAAATTATTTTTATCGCTTTCTTTAGATCCCCGGAAATTGTCTTCGCGGTTATGACAACTTTAACGAAGGACTTGTCTTTAGCTAAATTTAAGAATTGCCGGTGTTGGCTCCAGAAAGGTTTCTCTTGGGTTGAGCTGGGCAGCTTAAAATCCAAGGCCACAATATCTACTAAATCCTTTATATTTCTGAATTTCTCGGGCATAGTCCCATTGGTTTCCAGGACTATCTTCAGCTCTCTATCCTTCAGAAGAGGAAGAAATTCCTTCAGGAAATCGCACCAGAGGAGAGGTTCTCCTCCGGTTAAGGTGAGCCACTTTGCCCCCATACCAAAAGTATTGGTGTGGGGGTGAACCTTTTCTACCAACTCCCGGCCAGTGTAAAATTTTCCTCCCTTCTTGTTAACATCGCAGAAAACGCAGCGAAGATTGCAACCGGAAAAGCGAATAAATATTTCCTTTCTGCCTACGTATAATCCTTCTCCCTGGATGGAGGAGAAGAGTTCAGAGACCTTTGCCTTTTCCATTAAATTAGGAGAGGGTCTTCTACTCCTGCCTCTTGAAATCCTTTATCTCGGAATTTGCAGGAATCGCATTTAAGACAGGGACTTCCCCTTCCTTCATAGCATGACCAGGTGAGATGGTAAGGAACTCCTAATTTCATTCCCAATTTAATTATTTCTCCCTTGGCTAGCTTCATCAGAGGAGCAATTACCTTAATATCTTTTCTCTTTTGGGTCACGGATTTGGTTCCTACCTTGATCATCCGGTTGAAAGTATGGATGAAGCTCTCACGGCAATCAGGGTAACTACTATAATCTACTTGATTCACTCCGATAAATATTGCACGGGCTCCCCAGGTCTCAGCATAGGAGACAGCATAGGCTAAAAATATTATATTCCTTGCCGGGACATAGGTGGAAGGGATCTTCTTCTTTCCGGATGTAAGAGATATATCTGGATTCAGAAGAGAGCTTTTGCCTTCCGGCAGAAGAATCCTTATGAGCTTATAGTCGCTATTGCTGCTTTTAGCAATGGCTTTAGCCGACTCTATCTCCTTTTTGTGTCGCTGATGGTAGTTAAAAATCAGGCACAAGGTCTTGTAGCCCCTGCGTCGGGCTAAGTAAAGGGTAGTCGAAGAATCAATTCCCCCGGAAAGTAAAACAATCGCTTTTTTCATATTCTATCGGTTTAAACATAAAGGCTCGGGTAGCTTCTGTAGCGTGCATTAGATGCCGTATGAATGCCAGAACAGAGGAGGCATCTCATAGCGAGCATCACTGCGAGCGTGCCGCCTAAGAAACTACCCGAGCCTTCTTTATTTCACTGCCTTCTTCAATGCTGTTCCTGCTTTAAATACCGGAACCGTCTTGGCCTTAATCTTGATCGGCTTTCCGGTCTGAGGATTTCTTCCGGTTCTGGCCTTTCTCTTGGCTACCTTAAAGGTGCCAAAGCCTACCAGAGTAACCGGCTTCCCCTTCTTCAAGGAACCCTTGATAGCGGCCAATCCTGCATCCAATGCCTTGGCTGCCTCTGCTTTGCTGCAGGTTACCTTGGCCATCGCATCGATCAATTCTCCCTTATTCATTTCTTTTTATCACCCCCCTTTCCTTTAATGGTGTGGATTATAACATATACCCTTTCGGGATGTCAAACGACGTAGTCGTTGCGAGGGATTTATCCCGAAGCAATCTGACGAAGTCGTTCTGAACGAAGTGAAGAATCTCGCTTATGATGAGAGACCCTTCGCCAAAGGCTCAGGGTGACACTTCGTGTCGGATTGCCACGAGCCAATTCCATTGGCTCTCGCAATGACACAAATTTTTGATTTTTTTTCTTTTTATGTTATTCTAATATTGCTTAAAAGGGGCGATTAACTCAGTGGGAGAGTGCTACCTTCACACGGTAGAAGTCGCTGGTTCGAGCCCAGCATCGCCCACTCCTATTTTTTCCCTTCTCTGTGCAGCCTCTCCTTTTCCCGTTCTCTTCGATAAATCTTTTTGCTCTCCTTAATCTCGGTCACCGGACTTCGTGACCAGAGATGTCGCTTCTTTAATTTAAATATCTTTAAGGTAAACCCTCTTTTCATTTTTCTTTTACTACACGCTTAACCTGAAAGACTAACTACGTATATTGCTACTAAAGATAGTGTAGAGTGTAGTAGCATAATTTTTTTTTAGGATAACATATATTGACTATTAAAGGAAACTGTGTTATATTTCTTAAATAAAATGATAGCGGAGCAGATCGCTCTTTTGAAAGAATTGCAGACTTACGATCTTAGAATTCTTGCTCTCAAAAACAGGATCGATACTCTTCCTTTAGGGGTTAAACAACTAAAGGAAAAAATAGAAAAGGAAAGCAAAGGGCTGGAAGAAAAAAAGAAGGAGACTCAAGCCGCAGAGTTAGCCCGGAGGAAATTGGAACTTGAATTGCGGGAGAAGGAGGAGAGCTTGAGGAAATTTCAACTCCAGTTGAATGAGGCTAAGACAAATAAGGAATATAGCACTCTTCTTCAGCAGATTAAAGAATTAAAGGAGACAAATTCCCAGAGAGAGAGCAGAATCTTAGAAATGTTGGATGAGCAGGATGCTCTTCACCAGCAAGAGGGAAAGGAATTATCTCTGCTCAAGGAAGAGAATGAAAAATTGTCAGAGGAGGAGAAGAGGATAGCCGCAGAGCTCGAAATCTTAAAATCGCAACTGACGGAAGAAGCCAATAAAAGAAAACTCCTCTCGGCCAATGTCAATAAAGCAGCTCTTTCTCTTTACGAGAAGATCAGAGGGTCCAAGAAGAATGATTTAGCAATCGTTCAGATTAGGGCAGAGACCTGCTCGGGCTGCTTTATGAAACTGCCCTCCTCTGTGATGGAGAATGTAAGGAAGGGGAAGGAATTTGTTCTCTGTGAGAACTGCAGCCGAATTCTTTATCTGTAGGCTCGGTAGTTTCCTTCAAAGGGACGCTCGTCTGGTGACTTCGCTCTGCTTTTCGGTTATTAGTGGGTGCAAGAAACCTCAAAGCAAAGCCCTTCTCCAGGAAACTACCTCGCCTCTGTATTTAAAACACTAATGTAAGGACTATTTCTGTAAGCGTGCCTTTGAAGATGCGAGCGGGCACGGTGTCCTCGAAGAGGACGAGCAAGCAGATTCACAGAGTGCAGTCAATCTCGCTGGGATTGACAAACGTGCCGCTGAAGAAGATAGTCCGAACATATTATGAAGGAACTTACAGTGTATGTTGATGGTGCAGCAAAGGGCAATCCGGGGAAAGCGGGCATCGGAATAGCAATCTATAATCAGAAAGGTGTCTCTATCAAAAGAGTGAGTAAATATGTTGGAATCGCCACCAATAATGTTGCTGAATATCTTGCTCTTATCTATGGGCTGCAGGAGGCTCTGATCCTGAAAGCACAAAAGGTCTCCCTTTACAGTGATAGCGAACTTATCGTCAAGCAGATGAATGGGCTCTATCGGATTAAGGATAATTTACTTTTCCAGTTTTTCCTTTTAGGACAACGTCTAAAGCAAAGTTTTAAAAAGATAGAGATTCTTCAGATCAGTCATTCGGAGAATAAGGAAGCAGATCGTTTAGCCAACACCGTCCTGAAGTAGGCGAGATGGTCGCCCGCCAAGAACGTAGGCGGGAGGAAAGTCCGGGCTCCAGCGGGAAGGATGGCCGCTAATTACGGCTCCCTGTGAAGGGAAGGAAAGTGCCACAGAAAAGATACCGTCCGCCTGAGGCGGATAAGGGTGAAATGGTGAGGTAAGGGCTCACCGCTTTTTCAGGTGACTGAAAAAGCTTGGTAAACCCCATCCGGAGCAAGGCCAAGTAAGAGGGATTGCCCCGCAGCTATATCTCTCGGGTAGGCTGCTTGAGGTGCCCAGCAATGGGCATCCCAGAGACATGACCATTTAAACAGAACTCGGCTTACCGCCTACTTCAGACATAAGGGGTCAGGTCTCAACAGTTGACAGTTTTG
>DAOVGU010000027.1 GCA_030672255.1 bacterium | reverse complement strand
CCGGAGTTGAGCTAAAAGGGGTTATGGCAGTAAATCCAATCAGTTCTGAAAGAATCCCTATTTGGATAGGGGATTACGTAGTGGGCACCTACGGTGGAGGAGCGGTAATGGTTGTTCCCGCTCACGATTACAGAGATTATGACTTTGCTAAGAGATATGGTTTAAAAATTCGGGAAGTTATCTCCGGTGGAGACATTTCGAAAGAAGCTTTCGTTGATTACGGAGTTCTCATTAGCTCAGGAAACTTTAATGGATTATCTTCTCAAGAGGCAATAAAAAAAATCACCGATTGGTTGGGGAAAAGGGACGTGGGTAGAAAAAAAATTCAATATAAACTTCGGGATTGGGTGTTCTCTCGCCAGCATTATTGGGGAGAACCAATACCTATTGTTTATTGTAGAAGATGCTGGGAGGATCAAAGTTTAAAACGACGAAGTCGTTGCGAGCCGAAGGCGAAGCAATCCGACGAAGTCGTTGCGAGCGATAGCGAAGCAATCTCATGGGATTGCCACGTCGCTAACGATCCTCGCAATGACATCGAAATTCAAAGTTCAAAATTGAAATTAAATTATGATTATACAATCATCGATGGGAAAGAGCATATGGTTGTTCCATTACCTGAAGAAGATTTGCCGGTTGAACTTCCTTATGTCGAAAGATATCAACCAAGTAGAACGGGTGAATCTCCTCTGGCAACTATTAAAGAATGGGTCAATGTGAAGTGCCCGAAATGTGGAGGGCCGGCTAAAAGAGAGACAGATACAATGCCCAATTGGGCAGGTTCCAACTGGTATTTCATGCGTTATACCGACCCTAAGAATGAAACGGCTTTAGCCGATAAAAAGAAATTAGAATACTGGATGCCGGTTGATTGGTATAATGGGGGTATGGAACATACTACTTTACATCTTTTGTATTCTCGTTTTTGCTATAAATTCCTTTATGATATTGGAATTGCCCCAACAGTGGAACCCTATCAAAGAAGGACTTCTCACGGCATGGTTTTAGCTGAAGATGGTCGAAAAATGTCAAAGTCTTTTGGAAATGTAATCAATCCTGGCGAGATTATAGAGAGTTATGGGGCAGATACCTTGCGAATTTATGAAATGTTTATGGGGCCTTTCGATCAAACCATTGCCTGGAGCACTCAAGGAGTGAAAGGAAGTTATAGATTTCTCCAGCGAGTCTGGGAATTAGTTTCAGACTGGAGCAATAATAGAAAGAGTAGTTCCGAAGCTATAAGGGCTATTCATAAACTTAACAAAAAAATCGAGGAGGATTTAGAAAAGGTAAAATTTAATACTCCTGTTGCTGCCTTTATGGAGTTTGTTAATTTTGCATTAAAAAACAAAAAAGAAATTGGTAGAGATATAATCGAGAGAATGTTGCTTTTATTAGCTCCTTTTGCTCCCCATATCGCAGAGGAATTATGGGTAAGAATTGGAAATTCACCATCTATCTTTTCCCAACCTTATCCCGAATACGATGAGGAACTTACCAGAGAAGAAAAGGCTACTGTGGTTGTCCAAATAGATGGGAAGCTCAGAGCGAGATTAAAATTGCCTTTCGACCTTACCGAAGAAGATGTAAAGGAAAAGGCTTTAACCGATCCTCGGGTCAAGAAATTTCTTTGCGGGAAAGAAGTTAAAAGAACTGTTTTTCTTGCTAATCGGCTAATTAATCTGGTGACCGGATGAATGACTTCGTCGGTTTTATTTACTTTCTTCTTTCTTCTCTTCCTCTTTTTTCTCCTCTTCCTTCTTCTCTGGCTCTTTAGCCTTTTCCTTCTTCTCGGCAATCCTATCTTTGACGTCGCTTAGCCCGGAAGCGATTGCCACCGCTCCTCCAATAATGCCAAGGATGGGAAGAACAGCCATCAGAGCCTTAACAAAATAATACCACCAGTGGATGATCCCTGCAACCCCAAGAAGAAGTACAACCAACCCTCCAATTAAAACCCACATATTTCTCCTCCTTTCTTTTTCCCCTTCCCTTTTTCCCTCCCCACTCGTGGGGAAAGGATTAGGTGAGGTATTTTTATAGTTTAAACTATTTTTTTCAAATTGTCAAATATTGCAATGTTATTTTTTAATATGGACATCCTGTTGCGGGAAAGGAATTTCAATCCTTTCCTTTTCAAATTGTGATTTAATTTCCATAATAATTTCATCATTAATTCTAAATTTATCCTGAAAACTGTCGATCCAGCAAATCAAGAGAAGATCGAGCGAAGACTCCCCAAATTCAGTAAAGTACACTATTGGTCTCGGTTCCTTTTTAACCTCTGGATGACAAGAACAAACTCCCTTTAAGATTCTTTTTGCCTTCTCTAAATCGGTCCCGTAGGCAACAGAAACCTTTTGCCTAATCTTTAACTTGGGGTCAGGATAACTATAATTAATTACCTTACTCTTAGCAATTTCGGCATTAGGTATAACAAGAAGGGTATTGTCGAAGGAAAGTATCTTTGTGCTCCGCAGCCCTATCCCATAAACGTCCCCTATCTCCCCGGAACTCAATTCAATTCTATCTCCCACCCGAAATGGTCGATCAACAAGCAACGTAAAACTGGCAAACATATTGGCCAGAGAATCCTGAGCAGCAAGGGCAACGGCTAAGGAAGCAATACCAGCTGTGGCCACAAATCCAGTGATGTTGATTTTGAAATGAGAAAGGATGATTGTTAAAACAATAAAAACAATAACTATTTTCATTACCCGGGAAAAAAGAGGAATGAATTGATCATCAAATTTTGACTTGGTTTTGCTGGCAATCTCCTTCAAATACCAATCGCAAAATGTCTTTATGAAAGTATAGGCAAGCCAGGAGATCACCAGGGCAAGAAGGATGAAGAAAATTCCATCGCTAATCTTACCTATCAGCGCATCCTTTACCTCAAGGATTTTTTCCATTCTCTTAAAGACAGAGGAGAAACCGATGACGATAATGGTAAGATAGACAGGCCCCTGAATGTTCTGCAAGATCATTAGATCAAGCTTTGTTCTTGTTTTTTTGGCAATTCTGATAAACACCAGTTGCCAGATTAATTTGATAAGATAGGCAAAAAGGACTACCCCGGCTAAAAGAATGATCGATATAATCGTTTCTCTGGTGATCGGTTTCATCTTATTAAACTCCCATTGCCTAAAACAGTTCCCTTTCCAATCCTGCTATAGGCTCCGATAAGACAATCTTTGCCGATGATACTGTTCTCAACTACTGCTCCTTGCCTGATTTTAGTGTTAGCAAAGACAATACAGTTGGATAGCCTTGCTTCCTTTTCTATCCTGCACCTATCACCAAGAACTACCCATCCCTTAATTTGAACATTTTTCTCTATCCTTACTCTTTTTCCGCAGACCAATTTTCCCTTAATTTTAATTCCTTTAGCGATCTTGCTATCCTTCCCGGCCACAAGATTTTTTCTTATTTTTCTGCCCGGAATGTGGTAACCCAGTTTTCCAGCTAAAATATCGGCCGAGACCCCGAGATACTTCTCGGGAGTTCCTAAGTCCTGCCAGTACCCGGAATGAATATAGCCAAAGAGTCTCTTTCCTTTTTTTAAAAGCTCGGGAAAGAGTTTTCTTTCTGAGGAATAATTAATTTTTGGTGGAATAAAGTTCAGGATTTCTGACTCAAAGAGATAGAAGCCAGCATTGATTGTATCGGTGGTTATCTCCGAAGGCTTTGGTTTCTCCAGGAAATGCAAGATTCTGCCATCTCTATCGGTTTTCACCGATCCATAGGCAGTAGGGTCAGCCACCCGAAAAAGGGCAATTGTGAGGTCGGCTTTTTGTCTTCGATGAAAAGCAGCCATATCCTTCAAGTCAATGTTGGCAATGATATCGCCATTGGAGATAAAGGTTCTTCCCTTAATAAATTCCTCGCTATTTTTTACCGCTCCGCCTGTCCCTAATGGTTTCGACTCTGTGACATATCTGATTTTTATCCCGTATTTTCTGCCATCTCCGAAGCAGTTGGAGATTTGCTGGGGTAGATAGGAGATAGAAAGAACAACCTCTTTCACTCCGGACTTCTTAAATAACTCGAGCTGATAGAGCAGAAGGGGTCTGTTCACTAAAGGGAGTATTGGTTTGGGAGTGGTGAGAGTCAATGGTCTCAGTCTTGTTCCTAATCCCCCAGCTAAGACTAAAGCCTTCATTATTCTATTATTGTAAAACTAAAAAACCAAATTGTCAAGATGAGGTAGATATGCTAAAATGACACTTCGTGTCAGATTGCCACGGCACTTTGTGCCTCGCAATGACATCTATGCTGAATATGGAAATAGAACTCATTTCAATTGGCACAGAACTTCTCGCAGGAAAACTAAATTCGGATAGTTCCTTTATTGGAGAATCTCTTGGTAAGATCGGATTAGAACTATCCCGGGAGAGCACCATTGGTGACGAGAAGAGAAAAATGGTTTCTCTTCTAAAAGAATCTCTGAAAAGAGCAGAGATTGTTATCACTACAGGCGGTCTTGGTCCAACATTTGATGACCTCACCCGAGAGGCAATCAGCGAAGTCCTGAAAAAGAGATTGATTTTTCGCTCAGCAATATTAAAGAAGATGAGAGAGCATTTCCAGAGGCGTGGTCTCTCAATGCCCAAGATTAATCAGAAGCAGGCCTATATTATTGAAGGAGCAACTGTCCTTCCTAACGAGGTTGGAACCGCTCCCGGGATGATTGTCGAAGAGAAAGGCAAAGTTTTAATTTTACTTCCTGGACCACCAAGGGAACTTCAGCCGATGTTTATAAAAAAAGTTTTACCCTACTTAAAAAGATACTCTGAGGGTTCATTAAAAACTATTTCCTTCTGGATTGCCGGACTCCCTGAGTCCTCCGTTGCCGAGCTAGTTGAGCCAATTATCGAAAAATACCAAAAAAAGGAAAAAATAGAATTTGCCATTTTGGTTCATCTCTCTATTATAGAGGTCAAATTAAAGGTAAAAGGAGAAAATAAGAAAGAAATAAATGAGCAGATTCTGCCCATCAGAAAGAAGATAAGAAAAGCCTTGGGTGAAAATCTCTTCAGCGAAAGAGAAGAAAAATTGGAAGGTGTAGTTGGCAATCTCCTATTAAAGAAGAGATTGAAATTGGGTCTTGCTGAATCCTGCACGGGAGGATTATTGGGTAATCTCATCACCAATATCGCTGGTAGCTCCCGCTATTTTCAAGGCTCCATCGTTGCCTATAGCAATAATGTGAAAAAGAAGGTCCTCAAAGTTCCTAAAACTTATCTAAGAAAATATGGTGCGGTAAGCAGAGAGGTCGCTTTAGCCATGGCAAAGGGAGCAAGAAAATCAACAAAGGCAGATATTGGACTTTCTCTCACCGGGATCGCCGGACCTTCTGGGGGAACAAAAGAGAAGCCAGTGGGACTTCTTTTTGTGGGATTGGTCTATCCGAGGGAAAGGCTAAAAATAGCAAAGGAGTATCATTTTGTGGGAAAACGTCAGGACATCAAATATAGGGCAGCAATATCTGCCCTCAACCTTCTCCGCCGAACTTTAATTTAATCGTATCCCCTCACCTTCTATCCTCCCCCTCAAGGGGGGGGAGGAAATAGGTGGGGGTGTAACCTATGCAAAAAAAGATTAAAACATTCCTTTTCGTTATTACCGCTCTTTTTTTGTTGGTCGTCCCCCCTCTCCTCTTTCTTATGGGGAGTAAAAAATTCTCTGAGGTTAGAATTATCCGGATCAAGCCAGCGATGTCCTCAACCACGGTTGCCTCTTTACTCAGGGAGGAAGGAATAATCAAAAGCAAAAAGCTCTTTCTTTTCCTACTGAAATTAGCCAGAGCAGACAGGAAACTTCAGGCTGGCCTCTACGAGTTAAGAAGCTGGTCCACTTCTTTTGCTGTTATCAGAAAATTGGTGAAGGGAGAGGTGGCGATAATTACCCTTACCATCCCCGAAGGCTATACCGCAGCTCAGATTGCCAATTGCTTGGAAGAAAAGAAGCTTTGTTCTTCCGAGGAGTTTCTAAAAATAGTAAGAGAAAAAGAACTGGAAGGTTTTCTCTTTCCCGCAAGATATACTATCCCATCTCAGATAAGTGTTGGAGGAATTATCTATATGATGCAGGAAAAATTTAAAGAGGTGATGGGTCCCTATCAAAGAGGATTAGAGGACATTTCTTTAAAGGATATTGTTACTTTAGCCTCAATTATTGAGAAAGAGGCTCAAGTGAACCGGGAGAGACCGATTATCGCTTCTATTCTCTATAATAGATTAAGAAAACACCTGCCTTTAGAATCCTGTGCTACCGTAGAATATGCTCTTGGTAAGCATAAAGCGCGTTTATCGGATAAAGACCTTGCTCTTGTTTCTCCTTACAATACCTATCTCAATTTGGGGCTTCCTCCCGGTTCCATCTGCAACCCCGGGGAAGCATCTTTAAAAGCAGCCATCTTTCCTGCGAAAACAAAATTTCTTTTCTTTGTCTCCAAAGGGGATGGTACCCATAGCTTCTCGGTAACCTACGCCCAGCATCTCGCAGCAAAGAAAAGATTACGGGAGGAATAAAAATTCTCCCTTTTAAGAAAGATTAGGCAACCTGCTCTCCAATTCCTTTAAATAGAAGATCAAACTAACTCTCAGCAGCAGTGGATACAAATTTCTTAATCGCTTCAACAAACTCTTCTGCTTCTTTAATCAATTTCTTCCTTTACTGCGTTCATAGATTACTTCACCTTTTAGTACTTCTGCCGGGAATAAATAACCTGCTGATTTCGCCTCTTGCAATTCTTTTGCGTACATCTCATAGCACCAATGTTATACCTTAATATAATGTAGTTGTAAATAGAAAATTGCAGGAAAAAGTTATTGCTTCAACTAAAGAGAGGTTTTTTGATAAAGGTAGTAGCCGAGGGAGGCGACCATCGCCGCATTATCGGTGCAGAGAATAGGGGAAGGATAAAAGAGATTAATTTTTTCGGCAAGGGCTAATTTTCTCATCTCCTGCCGTAAAACCTTATTGCTTATTACTCCACCACCGAGAAGAACGGTGGGTACCTTTTTAAAACGGAGCGCTCTCCTCAGCTTTTCTACTAAAACCTCAATTACCGCTTTTTGAAAACCGGCCGCAATATCCGGGATATTGCTAAGACCATACTTTTTCACATAATAGATAACCGAGGTTTTTACACCACTGAAACTAAAATCTAAAGATTTTTTTCCCAGGTAAGCAGAAGGGAATTTGATGGCAGAAGAGCCACCCTTCTCCGCTGCTTTCTCCAAGGCTGGACCTCCGGGATATTCAAGATTTAGGACTCTGGCTACCTTATCAAACACCTCCCCGGCGGCATCATCAAGCGTTTCTCCTAAAGGTTTTATTCTTGTTTTTGTCTCCAGATAGAAAAGATTGGTATGACCACCGGAGACAATAAGACCGATAGCGGGAAATTTAATCTCCCCCTTTATCCCATTCACAGAACGAGGTTCTATCCGCCGGATAGAACCTTCCTCCCTCGAGGGGAGAGGATAAAGAGGTTTCTCTCTTTTCTTCTCCCTTGACGGGAGGGGTTGGGGAGGGTCTAAGAAATTAGCGGCCAGGTGGGCCTGAAGATGGTTTACCTCAATAAGAGGAATATGTTTAGCAAAGGCGAGAGAACGGGCGAAGGTGTTTCCGATGAGGAGGGAGCCCTTTAGGCCGGGAGAGCTCGTAACCGCGATTAGGTTAATTTGGCTTATGGGTATTTTAGATTTTCTCAATGCTTTTAAAAAAAGGGAATCGATGATTTCGGTATGGAGACGGGAAGCGAGTTCGGGAACAACACCGCCAAATCTTTGGTGAACCAGGTCCTGGGAGGCAATCACATTAGAAAGAACCTTTTTCCCATCCTTTACAATTGCCACCGCCGTTTCATCACAGGAGGTCTCTATCCCCAAAACATTCATTGTGCGATTTCTGAGGCAAAGACAAGTTTAATCCCCTTTTTCTCAATCTCGGGAACCATTTCCTTGATTACTTCAAGGGTCAGGGAATGAGCATGTCCAATACCAATAGCTTTTTTATCTTTGAGTGCTTTCTCGATCAATTTTTTTATTTGCGCTCTGATATAATCGGCGTCCTTCTCATTATCAAGGAAGATATCCCGTCTCGCTGTTCTCACTCCTAATTCGCTGGCGATACTGAAACCGAGGGCATCCTTAGAGGTAACACTGTCAATATAGTAGAGATTATCTTTTTTTAGTTCCTGCAACATTGCCTTCATCACCCTTTCATCGGCTGTGGCTCGAGAACCCATATGATTGTTTACTCCCTTAATTACGGGAGGAAGATTAATGATATCTTTCCTTGTTTGAGAGGTAATTTCCTCCTGGCTCATTTTAGTGTAGATTGCTCCCTTTCCCGGATTGTGCAGAGGGCTTAAAGGCTCCATGGGAAGATGAAGCATCACTTCGTATCCCTTCGCTACTGCGCTTCTGGCAATCTCAGAGGAGTAAGGAAGATAGGGAAGGATAGAGAGTGTTAGCCGAGCAGGGATTTCATAAATTTTTTGCGCCGCCTTTTTACAACAGCCGAAATCATCGATAATAATAGCTATCTTTGGTTTGGGAATTTCAGGAGGAGGAATTTTTTTAACAATCGATTTAATCAGAAATAAACTACACCAGAGGATAATAAGGGAAAAGAATAAGATAAGAATATTGGGTGGCTTTTTTTTATTCTTTGATATCCACTCTCCCATTAAATCTTTTCTTTCAGGAGTTCGATTGCCTGCTCTAATTGTAAATCTTTTATTTTTTCGCCTTCCTTTTGTTCTGGCAATTCTACAAGAACATCCGGATTAATGCCTATTTCTTCGATACAAACTCCTTTCGGAGTATAGTATTTAGCAATGGTCAATTTCAATGCTGAACCATCGGAAAGGGGAATGACATTCTGAACCGAACCTTTTCCAAAGCTCGCTGTACCTAAGATGATTCCTCTATTCCAATCATGAATGGCACCAACTACAATCTCCGAGGCGCTGGCACTTCCCTTATTTATTAGGACGATTAAGGGAATTTCCTCCGGTAAAATTGGTGCTCTTCTACTATGGTAGGTTCTTCTTTGCTTTGGGTCGCGGCCTTCCGTATAGACAATTAGCCTGCCTTTTTCGATAAATTCATCTGCGACATCAACGGCAGAATCAAGCAAACCGCCAGGATTATTCCGTAGATCAAGAATTAAGCCCTTTAACCCTTCCTCCTTTAACCTTTGCAGGGATATTTTTAGATCCTTATCCGTCCGCTTTTGAAATTCCACAATTCTGATATAACCTATCTTCGTATCGGGAATAAGGTGGCTCTTTTTAATTGACTTAATCCTGATGATATCCCGAATAATGGTAAACTTTAAGAGCTCATGAGATTTCTCCCGCATTATTTCTAATTTTACTGCAGTTCCTTTCTTCCCTCTTAGTTTCTTCGCTGCCTCCATTACCGTGATTCCTCTTGTCAACTCATCATTAATTTTGATGATCTGGTCCCCGGGTTTAATGCCCACTCTGTCGGCCGGGGTATCCTCAAGAGGAGAAATGACGGTAAGAAAATTATCCTTGATTGTAATTATCATTCCTAATCCACCAAACCTTCCTTCTGTTTCGATTTGTATCTCCTTGTAGAAATCGGGATCCATAAATTGACTGTAAGGGTCTAAGGAGGAAAGCATTCCCTTCAAAGCACCATAGATAAGCGGCTTTGCTTTCACTTCAGAGACATAGTTTTTCTTGATGATACTGAGAGCATCGGTAAAGAGCTCTAATTCTCTGTAGAAGGATTCTTCGTTCCTTCGTGCGGCACTTTTCTCAATATTGGTCCCTAAAAGGGAGAATCCAATGATTAAGATTCCCAGCCAGAAAACTCTTTTCTTCATTTGACCTCCTGCAAAAAAAGTCGAGTAAACTCGACCATTACATCTTTTTATGTAGTGGTCAACCCCTGATTTAATCAGGGGCTATCATAGATGTTTTATACTTTCCTATACTTTTAAAAATGGATAAATCTTCTTGCTCCAATCAGTCTCTTTTGGAAATAAGAATTATTATTCAGATTGTCAATCACCACTTTTTTCTCTTTGCGGCAGGCATGGATAAATAAATCCTCGCCCAGATAAAGACCCACATGATCAACCCTGGAAGAAGAAGGGTATTTAGCAAAGAAGACTATATCGGAGGGTATAATCTCATCGAGAGGAACCTTTTTCCCCTCGTAGTATTGATACCGAGCCTTGTGAGGCAGAATGATGCCTATTTTTCGGTAGACTTCTCTTATAAAGCCTGAGCAGTCCAGACCATTGCGGTTGGTTCCTCCCCATCGATAAGGAATACCAAGATACTGGATCGCTACATTAACTACTTCAGCAGAAACTTTATTCAAGGTATTATCAACAGGCTCTTCTTGAAATAATTTTCCCAAGAAATCTTCTGGCTCAGGAATGATTAAGATCTGGCCCGGCTTAAGATGTCCGTTAGCCAGGAGATTTGCCTTTTTAATTTCTTCCGGAGAAACATTGAAGCGTTTGGACAGGGAAACCAGGGTATCCCCCTTTTTCACGGTGTAATAACGAGATTTCTTCTCAATAATCGGGCTTAGCTTAATCGGTCTTTTCTTGGTTGGTTTTGATTTAAGCATTAAAAGAAGTCTCTGGCCAACAGTGATCTTATCGCTTTTGAGATTGTTAAGGGTTTTAATTTCAGTTACAGAAACCCCATATCTCCGAGCGATTTTGGAGAGGCAGTCACCTTTTTTAACCCTGTAATGTTTTTTAACAAATTTTTCCTTGTTTACAAGGAGCTTCTGACCAACAAGGATACGATCGCTCTTAAGATTATTAAGGCTCTTAATTTGGTTTATTGAAGTTTTATATTTTTTAGCAATCTTTGTTAAGTTGTCTCCTCTCTTAACTTTATAGTATTGAGCAGCATTGAGAGGTAAAATACAAAAAATGACAGCTGACAGCATTGCTGTCATTGCGAGGCCAAAGGCCGTGGCAATCCGACGAAGTCGTTGCGAGGAGCGATAGCGACGTGGCAATCTCTTCTTTGAAATAAGAGACCCTTCATTAACATTCAGGGTGACACTTCGTGTCATCTGTGGTTTCATTCCTTCAATGATTCTAACTTCTTTATCCTTTCTTCCAATTTTCCTTGAGCTTCAATATTTTTTTTTAACGTATCGGCTATGGGATCAGGCAATTTCCCCCACTCTAAATCAATTTCCGGCTTTTTAAATTCTTCCACGGCCCTTCCCGGGACTCCTACTACGGTAGTGTTAGGAGACACCGATTTAAGCACAACGGCTCCTGAACCAACCTTAGCCCCTTCCCCAATGGTGATTGCTCCTAAAACTATTGCCCCCGCACCAATTACCACCTTATTTTTAATTGTGGGATGTCTTTTTTTCTTTTCCAAAGAGACCCCACCCAAAACCACCCCTTGATAGAGAAGCACATCGTCCCCAATCTCAGCGGTCTCTCCAATCACCACCCCCATACCATGGTCAATAAAGAATCTTCTCCCAATCTTTGCTCCTGGATGAATTTCAATTCCCGTGAGAAAACGGACAATGTGGGAGATGAAACGAGCCAGATTATAGAGGTGACGCTTCCAGAAAAAGTGTCCGATGCGATGACCCCAGAGAGCATGCACTCCCGGATAGCAAAGGATTACCTCAAGCCAATTTCTGGCTGCCGGGTCTCGCGCTAAAGCCGTTTGAATATCCCCTTTTATTCTTCTAAACATTTGTGCTGTATGTTGTCATTGCGAGGAGCGTTAGTTAGCGACGTGGCAATCTCTCACTTCATTGAAGAGAGAGATTCCTCGTTGCACTCGGAATGACAGACTCTACTCTGGGTTTTCCAGTATTTCTTTTATGCGTTTCAAGAATTGGGCTCCATAGGCGCCGTCGATCAGCCGGTGGTCAGCCGAGAGGGTCGCCTTCATTATTTTTTTTACGAGAAGCTTCCCTTCAGCTGCAGTCGGGACTTCTTTAATCTCGCCCAAGGCTAAGATTCCAACCTCCGGTGGATTGATGATCGCGGCAAAATTATCAACTCCCAATGTTCCTAAGTTTGAAATGGTAAATGTCCCTCCCCTAAGGTCCTCTGGAGATAATCTATCCTGATCTGCCTTTTCTCTGAGTGAGGTTCTCCCCTGACTGATCTGGATTAAACTCTTTTTTCCAGCATCCTTAATCACCGGAAGAAGAAGTCCTTTCCTGCCTAAAACTGCCAAAGCAATATTAATTTTTTTGTAGATTCTTACCTCTTCATTGACGATGGCGGCATTCATTAAAGGAAAATTGCTCAAGGCTTCTGCTACCGCTTTAATAATAAAATCGGTATAAGAGAAACCCTTCTTTTTCTTCAGTTCAGCTATTTCCTCCATCTCAATTCCTA
>DAOVGU010000192.1 GCA_030672255.1 bacterium | reverse complement strand
CTTTTCGGTGAGTAAACATCCTCCGGCGGGAGAAAGGTATTTAGTTATACCAAATTCTTTTGCTAATTCCAATTGTCGTCTTCTGCTTCGGCCAGAAATATCCAATAATTTTTCCCGCTTGATCAACCCTTCTTTCTCCGGAATTGTCGGAGGAAGAAGTCTTGCCGAGAGAGGTCGTAGAACCCTGCCGGAAAGACCTGCTTCCTTCTCAATGATTAAAAGAGCATCCTTACGCTGTGAACTGGGACGTTGCCCCAGAACCTCTCCCGTAATAATAAAAGAATGTTTTTCTTTTAGTAAAGATTTTGCTTTTTTAAGCATCAGAATCCGGCAATCAATGCAGGGATTAAGCCCTTTTCCATAGCCGTATTTTGGATTTTTCACCAGATCTAAATAATCTTTATCCAATGAAACCGTCGTAAGGGGAATTCCCAATTCTTCTGCCTGCTCAATTGCTATTTTCTGTTGTTTAAGAAATGGAGTGATAAAATTTACTCCCTTTACCTCTATCCCCTGAGAAAGAATAATCTTCAATGCGAGGATACTGTCAAGACCACCGGATAAAAGAGCCACCGCCTTCATATCTGCTCGCGGAAATGCTTTACCCTCTGCAATTGATTTTTTATTTCTTTCCAATCTTTTCTCTTAATTAACTTCTCGAAGAGGGCAAGAGACTTTTTAAAATTAGTCAGAGCAGAAAGAATCTCATCGGCGTTTGTGCTGAAGATATCACGCCATAGACGCGGAGCGCCGGCAGCAATCCTGGTTGTATCCTTAAAACCGGAGCCAGCAAAGAAGAGATTCCCTCCTCTTAAGGACTCTTTTGCCATTTTTACCAAAGCCACAGCGGTCAAATGGGGAAGATGGCTAAGGCCAGCAACGATTCGGTCATGCTCCTCTGGAGAAAGGATTCTTGGCTTTGCCCCGACACTTTCCCAGAGTTCCTTTATTATCTGCAGCGCCCTTTGGTTTGTTCGAGTTGTTCTTGTTAAGACAACTATTTTCCCCTTAAAAAGACCGGCCGTGGCCGCCGCTATCCCTTTTTTCTCTGAACCGGCAATGGGATGGCCGCCAACAAAATAAAGGGAGGAGGCGAGATTAAGCTCTGCTCTTTTCACAATCTCCCTTTTAGTGCTACCGGTATCGGTAATAACCGCACCTTTCTCTAAAGAAGAAAAATCTTCCTCAAGATACTTTAAAATTGTTGCTACCGGGGTAGCCAGAATAACCAGATCTGCTCGGCTTACTCCCTTTCTAAATTCAAGAAAACCCTTATCGATTGCCCCTGACTTTATCGCTTTTTTAAGAGAAAGATTTCTGTGTCCAACCCCCACAATGATCTCGGCAACTCCTGTCTTTTTTAAGGCAAGAGCGAGGGAGCCACCGATAAGCCCTGGTCCAACAATGCAGATTTTCTTAAACATAAATCCCGCAGCCACAGATTACACAGATAACTTATCCCCTCTCCTTCATCCGGAGGACTCACTCCCTCAAGGGGGAGGAATGGGTGGGGGTGTATATCTATAGTTTTTCGTTATCCCTTGGGTTTTTCCTCAGTTTTGGCCAATTTTCTCATTACACCCAAAAGGTCTATCGGGATGGGGAAGACAATGGTGGAATTCTTCTCGGCAGCAATGTCATTGGCTGTCTGCAGATACCTTAATTGAATCGCCTCCGGGAACTGGGAGAGAACCTTGGCCGCAGCCGCAAGTTTCTCGGATGCCTGATATTCGCCCTGGGCATTGATAACCTTTGCCCTTCTTTCTCTCTCTACCTCGGCCTGCCTTGCCATTGCCCTCTTCATCGTTTCGGGAAGTTCTACCTCCTTTATCTCCACCACACTCACCTTAATCCCCCAGGGATCTGTCTGCTCATCAACAATCTGCTGCATTTTCTGATTGATCTTCTCCCTTTCAGAAAGCAACTCATCGAGTTCCGACTGACCAAGCACTCCCCGCAATGTGGTCTGAGCAATCTGCATTGTTGCCAACTGATAATTCTGCACCTCCACAATCGCCTTGGTGGGGTCAAGCACGCGGAAATAAACAACGGCATTAACCTTTGCCGGCACATTATCCTTGGTCATTATTTCCTGGGGCTGAACATCAAAGGTGACCGTTCTCAGACTTACCCTTACCATCCGGTCAACAAGGGGAATAAGAAAGAAAAGTCCCGGGCCCTTTGCCCCGATCAGACGACCTAACCTGAAGATTACTCCCCTTTCATACTCGGTCACGATCCTGACGGCATTGGCCAGGATAATCACCGCCACTACCACTAAAAAAACCACTAAACCCATATTCTCCTCCTTTCCCCCTCTCCTCATTCCTCCCTCACCGTTTTGCTTCGCGAAACGAAGCAGTGGGGGGAGGTAGGTGGGGGTGTAATTTAACCATAACAATACCATATCGCTGGTAGATTGTCAAAGATTACCTTCCTATGGTATACTTTAGCAATGATGTATTGTAGATTTCTCTTGATAACTTTAATACTCTTATGTGGGATTGCTTTTCCAGAAAATCTTTTTGGTTACTGGATCTGGACACCCGAAACCAGTCGCTGGATTAATCCTAAGTATTATATAAAGGATACGCCTCGCGAACAGTTTGAGTGGGCGGAGAGCTTTGCTAAAGACGGCGATTTAGACATGGCCATCAAGAAACATGAACAATTGATTAAGTGCTATCCAACCAGTTCCTATGCGGCTACCTCCCAGTATCGTATTGGAGAATTATATCTGGAGAAAGGCAATAGATCTGAGGCATTCTGGGCCTTTCAAAAGGTGATCGAAAATTACCCGAGGACATCCCTCATCGATAAAATTGTAGCCAAGGAGTTTGAAATTGCCAATTCCTTTTTTGACCGCAAAAGAAAAAGATTTGCTAAGATTCCCATTCCCACTTCGGTAAAAACGGCCGAGCTATTTGAGAAGATTGTGGAGAATGAGCCCTTTGGTAAATATGCCGCAGAGAGTCAGTACAAGAGCGGTCTTTCCTACCTAAGGGAAAAGGATTGGGAAAGGGCAAAGGATGCACTCCAGAAGGTCGTTGACAACTACTCGGAAAGTAAATGGGCGGAGGAGGCCTCATATCAGATCATTTGGTTTTCCCTTAAGAAAAGCCCAAAAATTGCTACGGACCTAACTTCGCTTGAGGAAACGATCGATAAATGCAAAGAGTTCAAGAGGACCTTTCCCGAGAGCAAAAGAGGAAAAGCCACCGAGAGGATCATAGAGGATGCTCACCGGAGAAAGGCGGAGAAACTTTATCAAATTGGTCTCTTCTACGAAAAGCGAAGAGAAAGAAAAGCAGCCCTCATCTATTATGAGAAGACGATAAGATTATATCCGGAGACAGAAGCTGCTAAAACGGCTGAAGAGAGGCTCAAAAAACTAAAGTGACGCAAAGCGTCATTACGAGGAGTGTTAGCGACGTGGTAATCTCGAGATTGCCACGGCCTTCGGCCTCGCAATGACATCTGTATTCTATGAGTGCATTAAAAAAAATCTTTTTTGTTGCCCTTTCGATATTGTTTTGTTCCTGCGGATATCGGGTTGCCTCCTATCTTCCCCCTGATA
>DAOVGU010000186.1 GCA_030672255.1 bacterium | reverse complement strand
GAGACCTTGGTAGCATTGGCAATAGCCTCTACGATGAATCCCGCTGCCGCATTATCTATAAAAAATCTCTCAAAGCTGAACGGAAGTGATATGCATACAACCCATATGCCCAGCCAGGGAGATGAAGAAGGAATAAGGGAGTTGGGTATCAATCTTACCACCGATGCATTGATGCTCAACGAACTTTATTTTAGACGATAGGAGGCAAGGAGTATTTCCTCGAGAGGACGCTCGTCTGGTGACTTCGCTCTGTGTTCTTCGGTTATTAGTGGGTGCAAGAAACCGAAAAACTAAGCCTCTTTACGGAAACACTCCTCGCCTTGGTGTATAAAGAAAAATATATTATGGAAGAAAATTGCGGAATATTTGGTATCTATTCAGATAAGAATATTATTCAGAATCTTTATTATGGTATTTTTAAACTACAGCACCGGGGACAGAGATACTGTGGTCTTTCTACCTTTAAAAAAGGGATTAAGATAATCACCCATAAGGGTTTTGTCCGTCATACTTTTACTCCCGAGGAATTAAAGAATCTTGCGGCAAATTCTGGCATTGGCCATGTCAGTCTGAAGGAACGCCAGCCCATTCTTTTGGAATCAAAGTTAGGGAAATTTGCCATTGCCTTCAGCGGGAACATTCTTAATACCGACAATCTTATTGCCAATTTAAAGAGCAAAGGTTATTCCTTTGCCGCCAATACCCAGATAGAACTTTTAGCAAAACTGATTGCTCAAGGAAATAGCTTTGTTGATGGAATAGAGAAAGCATCCTGCCAGATTAAAGGTTCTTATGCTCTTTTAATCTTGACCAGGGAAGGAATCTATGGAGCGCGTGACCCTCATGGATTCAAGCCATTGGTTTTGGGTAAAAAAAGTAAAACATTTGCCATTTCTTCAGAATCCCGACCATTCAGCCTACTGGAGTTAAGGATTTTCCGGGATGTCCAACCGGGAGAAATTCTTCTCATCAATCAAGATGGGTTTCAAACCAAGAAGATAATAAAGAGCAAAAGAATCGCTCATTGTGCCTTTGAGTGGGGCTATATTGCCTCTATGGATTCAGTCATTGACGGTATTCCCGTAGTGAGAGCCAGAAATAACTTAGGAGCAAGTTTAGCAAGAAAGGATAATATAAAAGCAGATTTGGTGGCCGCAGTCCCCTTCTCCGGGATTGGGCATGCCCTTGGTTACCATAAGGTCTCGGGCATCCCTTATGATGAGGTCTTTCTAATTGATCGCTTTGCCAGTAGAAGTTATACCCCTCTAACCCAGGAAGAACGGGATGAGGAGGCAAGGATAAAACTTTCGGTAATTGAAGAAATGGTTAAAGGAAAAAGGATAATATTGTGTGATGATTCCATTGTCCGGGGAACACAGATTAGAAATAAAGTTTTAGAACTAAAGGCGGCGGGAGCAAAAGAGGTTCATGTAAGGATTGCCTGCCCTCCCCTAATGGCACCCTGTAAATACAGTATCTCCACAAGATCATATAAGGAATTAGCTGCCAAGCAATATTCTATCAAGGAGATTGAAAAGCGCATCGGAGCAGATTCTCTTCGATATAATAGTTTAGAAGATTTCATTAAGGCCATTGGTCTACCGGAGAATAAACTCTGCATTAGCTGCTGGACAGGAAAAGAATCAATCTGACACGAAGTGTCATTACGAGCAAGGTTTCTCCCGTTTGTCATTGCGAACGAAGTGAAGCAATCTCTCGCTTCTTTGAAAAAGATGAGATTGCCACGCTCACTTCTGTATCGCTCGCAATGACAATGCTGTATTATGAAGTATGAAACAGTTATCGGACTGGAAGTCCATGTTCAATTACTAACCGACTCTAAACTATTCTGTAATTGCAGCACTAAATTTGGGGAAGAGCCCAATAGTCAGGTCTGCCCCATCTGCTTGGGAATGCCCGGGGTTTTGCCGGTAATTAATGAGAAAGCGGTGAGATTAGCGGTGAAGAGCGCCTTTGCCCTTAACTGCAAAGTTTCCAAATTTGCCCGGTTCGCCCGCAAGAACTACTTTTATCCGGATCTACCGAAGAACTACCAAATCTCCCAATTTGAAGAACCACTGGCTACCGACGGTTACATCAACTTACACCCCCACCTATCTCCGGGGGCTTCACTCCCCTTGAGGGAGTACATCCCCCGGATTAAAGAGGGGGGGAGAAAAATCAGAATAAAAAGGGCTCATTTAGAGGAGGATGCGGGGAAACTCCTTCATGAAGGAGAAACCTATAGCCTCATCGATTTTAACCGCTGCGGTATCCCTCTCCTGGAGATAGTAAGTCAACCCGAAATAGAAAACCCCCAAGAGGCAGAGGACTATTTAAACCTTTTAAAATTGATCCTGAAATATCTAGAGGTAAGCGATTGCAACATGGAGGAAGGTTCTTTACGATGCGATGCCAATCTCTCAGTTCGGCCAGAGGGAAAAAAAGAGATGGGAATAAAGACTGAGGTAAAGAATATGAACTCATTCAAGAGCGTGAGAAAAGCCCTTACCTATGAGAGAGACCGGCAGATTGAATTATTAGAGAAGGGAGAAAGGGTGAGTCAGGAGACAAGACTCTGGGATGAAAAAAGCCAGATTACCCTTTCGATGCGCAGTAAAGAGGAGTCTCAGGACTACCGCTACTTCCCGGAACCTGATTTAATCCCCCTTACCCCAAAGGAGGAGTGGATAAGAAAAATAGAGAAGGAAGTGACAGAACTACCGGAAGCAAGGAAGAAAAGGTTTATCGAAAGTTACCATCTTTCAGATTACGATGCTGCTGTTTTAACCTCGCAGAAGCCTTTAGCCGATTATTTTGAAGAGGTGGTTAAACAGTTCAGAAAACCTAAATTGGTCAGCAACTGGATTTTGACCGAACTTTTAGGGAGATTAAATTCTCAACATTTAACCATCAGCCAATCTCCATTAACCCCAACCTATTTAACCGAACTCTTACAACTGATTGAGGATGGAAAAATCAGTGGAAAGATTGGAAAGGGGATTCTACTCAAGGTCTTTCAGACTGAGAAAAGCCCGGCTTCCATTGTAAAAGAAGAAGGGCTAACTCAAATATCCAGCCAGACCGAATTGCTCAGGCTTGTTCAGGAGGCAATCAGGGAAAATCCTAAAACAGTCTCTGATTATAAAAAGGGAAAGGAAAGAGCGCTCGGTTTCCTCGTAGGAATGGTAATGAGAAAAACAAAGGGCAGAGCAAATCCGGTAAATGTGAATAAACTCCTGCAAGAAGAACTGAAAAAAATATGAAAATTCGGGAATTGCCGGCTCACCAGATTCATAAATTATTGGTTAAGAAGGAGATCTCCTGCCAGGAAATTGTCTCGGAAACCTTCAAGGTAATTGACGAGAAAGAAAAGGAGGTTCATGCTTACATTTCCTTATACCAAGAAAAAAGTTTGCGGCAGGCCAAATCCATTGATGAAAAGATAAAAAATGGAGAAACTATTCTTCCTTTAGAGGGAATTCCTATTGGTATCAAAGATAATATCTGTATCTGCGGAGAAAAAACTACCTGTGCCTCCAAAATTTTAGAAAACTTTATCTCCCCCTATGATGCTACGGTAATCAGAAGATTGAAGGAAAATGGCCTGATATTTATTGGCAAGACAAATATGGATGAGTTTGCTTTTGGTTCCTCGACAGAGAATTCCTATTTTGGACCAACGCATAACCCCTGGGATTTAGAAAGGGTTCCTGGTGGTTCCAGCGGAGGCTCAGCCGCCGCCGTGGCCGCCAATGAAACCATCTTAGCATTGGGTTCGGATACCGGTGGCTCTATCCGGCAGCCCGCGGCATTCTGCGGGGTGGTGGGATTGAAACCAACCTATGGTAGGGTCTCCCGCTTTGGTCTTGTTGCCTTTGCTTCCTCCTTAGACCAGATTGGTCCAATCGCTAAGGACGTTACCGACAGCGCTCTTCTCCTCAATGTTATTGCTGGCTATGACCCTCTTGATTCCACCTCAGTAAATAAACCGACACCTGACTTCACTCACGCCTTAATCCCTGAAGTGAAAGGGATTAAGATTGGTATTCCTAAGGAATATTTCATCTCGGGAATTGAACCTGAAGTGGGAAAAAATATAAAGGGAGCAATTAAATTATTGGAAGAGGCAAAAGCAGATATCGAAGAGATCTCCCTTCCCCATACAGAATATGGAATTGCCACCTACTATATTGTTGCCACCGCAGAGGCCAGCGCCAATCTTGCTCGATTTGATGGCATCAGATATGGGTATCGGAGCAAAAACAGTAAAACCTTAACTGAGCTTTATGAGAATAGCCGTGCGGAAGGGTTTGGGGCAGAGAGCAAGAGAAGAATTATGTTGGGCACCTATGTCCTTTCTGCCGGTTATTATGATGCCTATTATCTCAAGGGACAAAGGGCAAGAACTCTGATAAAAGAGGATTTTGACAGAGCCTTCGAAAAGGTGGATGCAATCCTTACCCCAATCTCTCCATCTACTGCCTTTAAGATAGGGGAAAGGATAAAGGACCCTCTAAAGATGTACCTTTCCGATATCTTTACCATCTCGGCAAACCTTGCCGGTATCCCGGGAATCAGCATTCCTTGCGGTTTTTCTCAACAGAAATTACCCGTTGGTCTACAGATTCTTGCGCCTGTCTTTGGCGAAGAAAAAATTTTCCAAATTGCCTTTGCCTTAGAGCAGAAACTGAAATAAATTAGCCGAGCAATCCCTTCCTGCAAAAGCAGGAATCACCGCAGGGACGGCAACTACCCCCGTATTTAATACGGGGTTATGTAGTGGCAAAGCTTGCTTTGCCTGATTTGCTACAAGATTAACGCAGGCTATAAGACCTGCGACTACCAGAAATTCCATACAATAAATGATGGAAACTCGAGTTGAAGTTTTTCTGAAAAAAGGAATCACTGATAGCAGCGGGGAAGGCATCAAAAATGATATTCAAGACTTAGGAATTAAGAAGGTTAAAAAGGTAGAAACTGCTCGAATTTATTTGATTGAGGGGAAAATTTCTCAAAGTCAAACAAGAACAATCTGCCAGAATTTGCTCGTTGACCCCCTTATTCAAGAATATCAAATAAATTCAAAATTAAAAACGACGAAGTCGTTGCGAGCAAGGTCCTTCGCTCCGTCATTGCGAGCGAAGCGAAGCAATCTCGGGATTGCCACGTCGTCCCCCCTGCTTTCTTGCGAAAGCAAGAAGAGGGGACTCCTCGCAATGACACCAAAGTTAAAAGTTAAAGAAACGAAGGTCTGGACAGTGGAGGTCTGGCCCAAAAAAGGTGTTACCGATACCGTGGCCGAAAGTACCAGGAAAGGAATTTGGGATATGGGAATAAAGGGGGTAAAAAAAGTAAGAACAGGAAAGAAGTATCTTCTTTTCGGTCCTCTTTCTTCAAAAGAAATAGAAACAATCTGCCAGAGACTCCTTGCTAATAAGGTAATTCAAAACTATTCCGTAAACCCCGTTAGACGGGGTAAAGAAAAATGAGTGATGTTGGTTATATAAAGATATTGGGGGCGACGAATAGCCGATTGGAAAGGATCAGCAAGGACTACTTGCTTTCTCTTAATCTTGCCGAAATGAAGACCATCCAGAAATATTTTCAAAAAGAGAAGAGAAATCCCAGCGATGTGGAACTGGAGACAATTGCACAGACCTGGTCAGAGCACTGCATCCATAAAACCTTCAAGAGTAGGATTGAATATAAAGAATATATCAAAATTAAAAACGACGAAGTCGTTGCGAGGCGAAGCCGAAGCAATCTCGAGATTGCCACGTCGTCCACTCACAGAGCAGACTTCCTCGCAATGACACCAAAATTAAAAATTAAAAAAAGGGAAATTATTAATAATCTTTTAAAACAAACAATCATTGAGGCTACCAAGAAATTGAATAAATCCTGGTGTGTCTCGGTCTTCAAGGATAATGCTGGAATTAGTAAGTTTACCTCTAATTATAATCTTGCCTTCAAGGTGGAGACGCACAACCACCCTTCTGCACTTGAGCCTTATGGAGGAGCAGAAACCGGCATTGGCGGGGTAATCAGAGATATCCTGGGAGTGGGCTTGGGAGCAAAACCAATCTTTAATACCGACATTTTCTGCTTTGGTCCTCTTAATTTAACTTTTGAGCAATTACCGGCCGGCACCCTGCATCCCCGGCGTATCTTCAAAGGCGTAGTCTCCGGTGTCCGGGATTATGGGAATCGGATGGGCATTCCTACAATCAATGGAGCCATCTTTTTTGATAAAGGTTATGTGTGCAATCCTTTGGTCTTTTGTGGCACCGGAGGGCTCATTCCTGCCGACAAATGTGAAAAGAAGGTCTCCCCCGGCGATTTGATCGTAGTGATTGGCGGTCGCACCGGAAGGGATGGGATTCATGGAGCCACATTCTCCTCTCTGAGTCTGGATAAGGGTACTGAGACTTCTCCGGTGCAGATTGGCCATGCCATTGCCGAGAAGAAGTTTACCGATATCCTTCTGGAGGCCCGGGATAGAAATCTCTATCGTAGCATCACCGATTGTGGCGCGGGAGGATTTTCCTCTGCTGTAGGAGAATTAGGCAAAGAGACGGGAGCAGTTGTTCATTTAGAAAAAGCTCCCTTGAAATATCAGGGTCTTCTTCCCTGGGAAATCTGGGTCTCTGAGGCACAGGAGCGGATGGTTCTGGTTGTTCCGCCAAAAAATCTCAAAGAACTTTTAGAAATCTTTTCCCGGGAGGACGTAGAGGCAACTCTCATTGGTAAATTTACCAAGAGCAAGAGACTCCAACTTTTTTACCGAAAGAAACAGGTCTGCAATTTAAAGATGAATTTTCTCCATAAAGGCCTGCCCCAATTAAAAAGAAGAGCGCTATGGAAGCCAAAGGAATTTAAGGAACCAGTTTTTGCTCAACCCCAGGATTTAACTGGTATCCTTAAAAAAGTTCTCGGTTCCCCTAACATTGCCAGCAAGGAGTCAGTAATCCGGCAGTATGATCATGAGGTTCAGGGAAATACCATTCTCAAGCCCCTGGTGGGAATAAGAAACGATGGACCATCCGATGCCTCCATCATTAAACCACTCCTTGATTCTAAAAAAGGGGTAATTATTGCCAATGGTATCAATCCTCTCTACGGAGCTATTGACCCTTACTGGATGGCAGCCTCAGCAATTGAGGAGGCCTTGCGCAACCTTATTGCTGTGGGAGGAAATTTAAATCTTGTTGCTTTCCTCGATAATTTCTGCTGGGGAAATACCAATGATCCGAAAGAATTGGGCGCTTTAGTGAGAGCAGCTAAAGCCTGCTATAATTTCGCTCTCGGCTACGGCATCCCCTTTATCTCGGGAAAGGATAGCTTAAATAACTTCTTCATGGATGAAAAAGGAAATCCGATTTCCATTCTTCCCACTTTACTTATCTCGGTGATGGGAGTGATAGAAAATGTGGAAAAAAGCATCTCTATGGATTTGAAATCGGCAGGAGATTTAATCTATACTTTGGGAGCTACAAAAAAGGAGCTCGGCGGTTCCCATTACTATCGGCTTTTTGATGCAGTTGGTAATACTGTCCCCAAGGTAGATGTTAGGAAGAGCAAAAAATTAATGATTGCTTTGAGTAAAGCAATAGAAAAAGGATTGGTAAAATCCTGTCATGACTGTTCGGAAGGAGGTCTGGGTGTAGCTGCTGCTGAAATGTCCTTTGCCGGCGGTTTAGGGATGGAGCTCAATTTAAGGAAAGTGCCCACCTCTGACTTAAACCCCGTTAGAGGTGAACCTCTAAACGGGGTAAACCGTGATGACCACATCCTCTTTTCCGAATCAAACTCCCGCTTCCTGATAGAGGTAGGTCCAGAAAATAGAAAGGAATTTGAAAAGAGTCTCTCGGGAAATTGCCTTGCTCTTATTGGCAAGAGCACAAAAAAGAAGGTTTTCAGAGTTTTTGGATTAAAGGGTAAGCCGATCATTACCTCCGATATTTTCTCCTTAAAAAAATCCTGGCAAGAGGCGATTAAGTGGTGAGACCTCAGTAAAGTCCATGTCATTAAAATTACATATTTTTGACAATGATGTAAAAATGTATTACAATTTTACATCATGATTAAACGGCAAATTAAACTACCCAAAAATCGCTCGTTTTTCCTGTTTGGTCCACGTCAGACCGGGAAAACAACTTTAATACAACAATTATTCACAAAAATGGTCTACAGCATTAATCTCCTTTTGAATGACCAATTCTTCAAATATTCAAAACAGCCCGGTCTTCTCAGGTATGAAGTTGAGAAAAAATTGAAAACCCAAAAAATAGAAACCGTATTTATTGATGAAATTCAACGAATTCCCATCCTGTTAAATGAGGTTCAATATCTTCTTGATAATTACAGGATAAAGTTTATTTTAACCGGTTCAAGTTGCCGCAAACTTAAACGCGGGGGAGCTAATCTTCTTGGTGGCAGGGCAGTTCAACGTTTTCTTTTTCCTTTTATCTGGAATGAAATCAAGGAATATATGAATTTGCAAGAAATTCTGCATTTCGGTTCACTCCCGTATATATTTAATCAAAAAAGTGTTCCAGATAAAAAAGATGTTCTTAAAAGTTATTGTGATGTATATTTGCGTGAAGAAATACAAGCCGAAAGTATTGTCCGGAATTTGGGTTCTTTTTCCAGATTTCTTGATATGGCTGCCAGCCAGTTTGGAGAAATTATCAGTTTCAGTAATATAGCCCGCGAATCTCAACTT